>JBDTDT010000042.1:0-7496 GCA_039922995.1 Nitrosospira sp.
ATGTGTCTCGATCCCTGAGCCTTGCTCGCCACCGCTAATTACCCTGTATGCAGCCAGTTCGGGGGAGGTCATCAACTCGGCATACTTACGCCCCCTTTCCTCTCCCGTTTCCCCATCTTCGCATTGCACTGCCTTGCGTGGATATTTTGCAGGCTCAGGATTTGTCACCCATTGCTGTTGCTTGTTCGCCATCATATGCACCTTCTCAACTGATGAATCGATCGCGGACCAATCCATTACCGCCGCTTGGTTCCCAGGTTATCTTATGCGAAGGTACAGAAGAATAAAGCTGCACCCTGCTACCCATTTCGTTGGTAACACGTAACAATATAGTGTTGACGCGGGTTTGCGTGTTACCAAGGCGTTACTCGTTACTCACGTTTCGGTAACATCACTCTCCGTTACTGGCAATTCGGTAACGGGGTAACAGCGTCGGTAACATCGAAAGCCGTATTTTCGTTGGTCTTGGGGGAATTGTTACTCCGTGACTCCGAATCTGTGGAAAAGGATAGATAGCGTGCGAACGCATCGGCAAATTGGCATGCCTCAAAACCTTTATCAGTCTCATAACCAAAGCGGATCGTTTTCGACCTGACACCATAACTGGCCAGCCGCTTTGTAACCTGCCGCATTGTTATCGGCTTACCCCGGTTATAAGTGGCCCATGACTTTTCAGTGTCATCCAGCAGTGCTGCAATTAAATCCGTATAGCTGATTTTGGAAATACGTTTATTCACAAAAACATCTTGGATATCTGCCAGCAGCTCATTACCTGCACTGATCTGTTTGTGCCCACCATCTCGGGATAACTTCAGCGCCGTTTCGGTTGCTCGTTTTGTCCATTCACCCCCCGCACATCCGGCTATTGAGAATAGCGGGTCCCAATTATCCTGTGTCCGGTCTCCAAGTACCTCCGGAAGTACCGGACGCGCCTGCTGCACCTGTTGCGAATAGTCATCCATGAAACGCGCCAGCTTGGACGCTATTTTTCCGAACAGATCAGTTTCGGCATAGCGCAGCCGCGCTACCTTCTCATGTGGTAATTTTCTGCTGAGCTCGATCATAATCGCCCGGCTCATGGTCGAGTCCGGCAAATGCTTTTCCAGTGCGATGCCGGCCAGCGCCTTCGCTCCCCATACGCTGAATGACTTCGGTTCGTGATTATCCCCAATCAGCCGCCAGGCAAAAGCGCTATCTCGCGTGTGCCCAGCATTTATTAGCCCAGACATTTCCTCATCCGTTTTAATGAATGTGTCTGCCTCATCAATCATGATCGATGGATGAAACTTTTCAGAAATTCTGAACAGGGTTGCCGACCTCATGTTGGCCGCAGGGAGCGCTCTACGCGACAGCTTAAAAAGTACTGTTAAAAGTTGAGATTTACCGCACTCCTTTTCAGGGGCATTGATGATAAGCAACGGTGCGATTTTCACCACATCGATAAACCACGTTAATGCAACCCAGAGCGCCGCCGCGTATGCCTGTTCTATATCGAGAATGATGAAACGCCGGATGGTCTCTACTATCTCATCCAGTAATTTGGCGGGGTCTATTGGTTCTGGCCAAGGTTCCACATCAACAAATGGAGCCTCATCCGTATCGGTTCCGCGCGCTTCCCGCACCAATTTATCCAAGGTGTCAGGTCGAACCCCCAGTACCTTGGCTTCATCTTTGCGTACCCTGTCATATTGCAGGGGTGGAAGGGACGCAAGACGCGCAATGGTCGCGGCGTCGCTTGCTGCTATATTTTCCGGCTTGGGGGATGGCTGACATATGGCTAAGCTTTTTTTTTCGCACTGGAGCGCTTCCTGCGGTGCGACTATGGGAAGCGCCAAAACGTCAGCGACTGTGGCGACGGGATTTGTCGCCAACCAGTCGACACAATCACCCTTCGCGGGCAACGCCAGATCATCGACTACAACGCATCGCACGTTGCATCCAAGCGCTTTAAGTTTGAGTGTTGCGCCACGGGCATAACGTTGCCCGGCATCTTCATTATCAGGCCATATCACAATGCTGCGTCCAGCCAGCAGCTTCCAATCCGCAATTTCGAATGAATCTACCGCACCGCTGGTAGTAGCAAGCAGTCCCAATCTTTCCAGGGCATCCACGCACTTTTCGCCCTCCACCAGGTATACGACCTCATGTGGGCGCCTCTGTAATTGGTGCAGGCGATACAACGGCTTACCTGTCGGAAACTCGGGTTCTCCAAGGACATAAAATTTCCCATCATGCTTCATGGGACGAATCCACTTATCGCCGGTATCGGGATGCTTGAGGCGTATGCGTGAGTAAAGCGGTAAGCCATTTTCGTCCGTGTATTCGTGCAAGGCTTCGGGCCGATAACCCTTTGCCAGCATGAGTTTAGCGAGGTGTCGCGCACCTTCCCTTGCGCTTTGACTCATGGCTGTGGTTTCCATGCTCCTAATTCCTTGGCGGCTTGCTTAAACGGTTTCCCCGTGTATTGCATCCATAAAGACAGCACGTCGCCACCACGCGCTCCGCAAGCAAAGCATCGGAAATTCCCATTAACTTGATGGATGGAAAGACTGGCATGCCGTTCCTTACCATTCTTGTGTAACGGACATTTAACCAGACAATAACCCGCCCGGTTAGCCGGGCCGAGTTTGATACCCACGCGAGCCAACACAGCAACGGGCATAGGTAACAACCCTCTGTTAAATCTACCTTGATCGAGGCGGTTAGTCGTGTAACTGCTGCCTACTCCTTCTTCCCCCACCGGTAGACAACGTTCTCCAACTGAGTCTGTTCTTTGCGGACGCATGGCTACGCTCCTCTATTGGCAGCGATACGATCAGCGCACCATTGATCTATCTCATCCGCATCCCATGCGGTAACGTTTGCTGATAGTTTGATCGGTTTTGGCAGTGTTCCGGCTTTTGACCATGCCCATATGCTTGATCCAGAAACATCCAGAAGTTGCTTGAGATAGGGCAAACGGTAGAACCGCTTGCGATGAGGCGATGCGACTTCTCGTTTTTTCCCTCTAATCCTTCCCATGTTCGCTTTCCTTTAATGGATTACCCGGTGCCGCCCCGTGCGGCTCCGTATGGGAAAGTATTAAACTATAGGGGAATCCAGCAGATAAGCCCATGTGCGGGCATGACGTACGTCATGCAAGGAGGGGGTACGCTGTGCTAGCATGACGTACCCTTGCGCTTCGCTTCAGCTATGTACTGGTTCAGCTTTCTATGAGAGAGGGGGAACCGGCTTACCAAAAGGTTTGCTGCTTTTTCGTTGGACAAGGTTAGGGAAATATTGGCTTTCCAATACTCGATCACTTCGTCACGAAGCTGGTAGGTTTCTACATGCCGCCTCAGGGCATTAGCTTTAGCGACCCGTTTTTTATCTGCTATTCCCTTCTGGCTTAGCTTCCATGATGTAAACAATTCACGTGTAGCCATCAGTAAGCTTACGAAATGGTTATATTCACCATTCACGAACATGTATCTACTCGATTCCAGCGCAATCACGCTCAAACCTAAAATAGAAAGTGATCGAGCAAAATCCATCAGGCCTTCAGGGATTTTATCCGCCGTCAACCTGGAACGACCTATTTTCCTATCATCAAAACCTTCTTCACTACTCCGATGGTCAATATTCTTTTCTTCTTTTCGCGACAAATACCTTTTATAGAATTCAGGATCAAATTTTAAGCCTTCAAGTCCCTTCAAGTTTACTTCTGGATGAGTGGTCGAAAATACGAGGGAAAAATCCAGTAGCCAGACCAATTTCTCCTCGGTTGCTAACCCCAGATTTTCGAGTGCTTGGAATACTTCCTGATCCGAAATAGTAAATTCACTCACCAGCGCTTCGGAAAGTGGTACCGGGTCATAGCCCACATTAATAGGTGTGCCTCTCATATCAACGCTCAGTTACCTACAATTATGTGGCCGCTGCTTGTCATCCATGCAAGCAACAACTTATCGCTTTTAGAAGCATGCAAGTTACATATAGGTTTTGCGGAGACTTCAGAGTAAGGCATTAGGCCTCGGGGCTTGGTATGGCGGAGCAGAAAGAGTTGCCATCGATTGGGAAGTCAGGAACAGAATACCGAGACAAAAGGCCTACCGTTAACAGAGCGGCCGCAAAATATCTGTAAAGAGCGGAAACGTTATGCGAGTAAGAGTATTACTTCGCCTCCTGTTTTCAGTCTCTCTAAGTAATCGGCCCATGCTTGCATCATCACCTTTCGTTGCTCAATAAACTTGGTGCGGTTATAAGCCATGCCGAGCGCATCAGGAACCTTGTGAGCTAGCTGGTGTTCAATGATTTGGGGGTCTATGCGCAGTCTTTCATGCAGGATCGTGCGGGCCATTGCTCTAAATCCATGCCCGGTAATTTGCGTCTTGGTGTCGTAACCCATGCGTTTCAATGCGGCATTGATGGCGGCTTCACTCATGGCTTTTTTTGGATCATGCCCCCCTCGGAACACATATTCGCCATGCCCGGAAAATGGGTGTAGTTCACGCAGGAGAGCTACCGCCTGTTTGGGAAGAGGTACCAAATGGTCCGTTTTGGTTTTGCTCACCACATAACGCCACTCAGCAGAATCAAGGTCTATATCTGCCCATTTCGCCATTCTTAGCTCACCTGGACGAACAAACAACATAGGCGCAACTCTTAGTGCGCATTGAACGGTAAATGACCCTTTAAATCCATCAATGGCGCGCAGCAATTCTGCAACGTCTTTTGGCTCCGTAAAGCTCGCCATATGCTTGGCAGTCGTAGGAGGTAGCGCCCCCCTTAAATCAGACGAGACGTCACGGATGGCACGCCCGGTCTGAACCGCGTATCGGAATACCTGTCCACACACCTGCAACGCACGATGGGCAGTTTCCAATTTGCCCTGGTTTTCGATGCGCTTAACTGCGTCAAGCACTTGGAGCGGGGTAATGTCCCCAATGGGTTTGCCACCGAGCCATGGGAATAGATAAAGCTCGAATCGCCGAATAATTTTTTCCCGGTGACTGGCGGCTTTAGTTTTCATGTGGGAAGCCAGCCATTCACGCGCCACCACTTCAAAGCTGTTCTCTGCACGTTCCAGCCTTGCTGATTTTGTTGCCTTGCGATTTTCGCTAGGGTCTACGCCTGTAGCCAGAAGCTTACGGGCCGCTTCGCGGCGTTCGCGGGCAAGAACTAGGGGTACATCGGGATAGATGCCCAAGGCTAGTAATTTTTGCTTACCAACAAACCGATAGGCGAGTCGCCAATACTTTGAGCCATTAGGCTGAACCGAAAGAAACAAACCACCCCCATCTGTCATCTTAAAGGGCTTGGGTTCAGGCTTTGCTTTCCTTACCGCCGTATCGGTGAGCTTCATCTCAATCCCACTGTTGGTATCAAATTCCGATTGTTGGTATTAGAAGCTGAAATATACCAACAATAGTATGTTGATTGCAATAGACGGGGATGAATGGCTTAAAACAAAAAACCCGCTCATCGTTATGATTGGAGCGGGTTTTATAAACTTCTTTGGACGGGATAAAACAATCATTTGGTGGCCAAGGGCGGAATCGAACCACCGACACAAGGATTTTCAGTCCTCTGCTCTACCGACTGAGCTACTTGGCCTTCTGAAACTGTCGCATCCTTGCATATATAGATGGGGGCAATCTACGCCACCAATTGGTACGATAGGTGCCTTTTGAAGTGCGCAATTCTAGCACAGCGCAATACTCATGGGAACAACGGAGGATTACCACCGTTGCCGGCCGAAAAACACAATGCTGCGTATGCGGAGGTCTGCGTATGTGTGGCTTCCCGCCGTGGAGCCTAGTATGCACTCACTTCAAAAATCCTAGGTAGGACGGTGTTGAAGGGAAAAACTCTACAAAAGTCGCCATGAATCAGATAAGTGGGAATGCGTTAATTAATATAACGCTATCTAGACCCGCCCTCTCCAAACAGGCTACAATTCAAGCTTTTAGTAGCATCATGTCATGCGTGTTTCTCGATCCATCCCCGTTCGGGCCGAGGCGCCCATTGCGCTTACCATAGGCAATTTCGATGGGGTGCATCTGGGTCATCAGGCTATGCTCGCTCGTTTGAAGGAAGCTGCTAACCGGCTCGATTTAGCCGCTTGTGTCATGACTTTCGAGCCGCATCCGCGCGAGTTTTTCGCGCCGGACCAGGCCCCCACGCGGCTCACCAGCCTGCGGGAGAAGCTGGAGTTGCTGGCCGCAGCGGGCGTGGAAAGAATGCAGGTATGCCGTTTTGATTTTGACTTCGCCAGAATCAGTGCGGAAGATTTTATTGTTCGTATCCTGCAGCGAGGGCTTGCCGTCCGCTGGGTTTTGGTAGGAGACGATTTCCGCTTCGGCGCACGTCGCGCCGGCGACTTTGCCATGCTAAAGGCATTTTCTGCGAAATGCGGTTTTGAAGCGGAGGAGATGCCAGCCTATTCTGTGAATAGTTTGCGAGTTTCGAGCACGGCAGTTCGGGAGGCCTTGACAATGGGCGATCTAGAGCTTGTCAGACGGCTGCTGGGACGGGCCTATAGCATTAGTGGCCGTGTAGTGAGTGGCGACAGGCTGGGCAGGAAGATCGGCTTTCCCACGGCCAATATTCAATTGAAGCATAATCGGCCTCCATTGTCTGGAATCTTTGCGGTAGAAGCCGAGATGGAGGTCCATGACGCAGTGAGGTTGTCTTCACCCCGGTGGATGCAGGCGATGCGGGGTGTAGCCAGCCTGGGAGTGCGGCCCACTGTGCATGACAATGGCAAACCGGTGCTGGAAGTGCATCTGTTCGATTTCGATCAGGAAATCTACGGGCGTCACTTGCGCGTACATTTTCTGCACAAGCTCCGGAATGAAGAAAAATACCCCGACCTGGAAACGCTTACAAAACAGATTGAGAGAGACGTAGAGCACGCAAAGAATTATTTTGAAACGCCCCTTCACATAGGGTAGAGCAAACCGATGTTCGCTATATTTCATGACTGATTATAAGAAGACACTTAACCTGCCTGACACGCCTTTTCCCATGCGTGGCGATCTTGCCAAGCGCGAGCCTGTCATGCTCAAAGCCTGGCAGGAAAAAAATCTCTACCAGAAGATCCGCGAAGTCAGTAAGGGTCGGCCCAAATTTGTGCTGCATGACGGCCCACCATACGCGAATGGCGATATACACATTGGCCATGCGGTCAATAAGATCCTTAAAGATATTATCATCAAGGCCAAGACATTGGCGGGTTTTGATGCCCCTTATATGCCCGGCTGGGACTGTCACGGATTGCCGATCGAACACCAGATTGAGAAAAAGTATGGCAAGAATTTGCCGGGGGATAAGGTGCGCGAGCTGTGCCGTACTTTTGCACAGGAGCAAGTGGCACGGCAGAAGGCCGATTTTGTCCGGCTCGGCGTGCTGGGTGATTGGGATAATCCTTATCTCACCATGGATCACCACATTGAGGCGGGTATCATCCGCGCGCTCGGTAAGATCCACAGAAGCGGCTATCTCTACCAGGGGCG
>JBDTDT010000043.1:0-5657 GCA_039922995.1 Nitrosospira sp.
ACTCGAATTTTTGAGATGGCGGCTGCAGATGCTTCTCTTGTCCACCGGTTTGCGGCGCCTGTTTATAGCCCCGTTTGTCAATGCATTGGCCCGGATATACGACGCCAAACGACGTGAGCCGATCTGGCGGAGTACCGCCAACCGTTTATTGGAGTGGAGCTTCAAGGGTATTGACGAGGGAGCGGTAGTATTTGACTGGATCACAAAAGATTCGCCCGTTTCCGTGGAATGGGTCGAGACAGTTGTGTCCACCGCGCGCACCATGGGCTTGGGAACAGTATCGTTGCCGCATGGGGATAGCCCCCATATCAATCAACTGATACGGCACCATGAATGGAGCCTCAAGCCAGATGCTTTGTTCTCCGCCGCACGGATATTCGACAGGCTTGTGGTACCTAACGAATTATGTGCGGGGCGTTTTCGTCCATTCCTGGATGATCAGTCGATTGCCGTGCTGGGTTCTCCGCGCTATTGCGATGAATGGCTGAGTAAATTGGCAGAATTGTCACCAGCCTCTCCACTGGCTCGCTCCGGCAGCCAGCTCAAGGTGGTGATATTCCTGAGGAAGAGCAACTTTACGACATTCTGGGAGGAAGTCGCCGAGGTAGTGTGCATGATTGCCGCTTTCCCCAAGGTGGAATTAGTGCTGAAGCCGCATACGCGCGGCGGGTGGAAACAATCCCTGACGAAGAATGCCTCGCTGCGTCGCCTGCAAAACGTGAGTGTGGCGGACGATAATGTCCACTCCATCCATCTGATGAGATGGGCGGACGTCATTGTGGATCTTGCCACCTCGGTGGTATTCGAAGCAGTCAAGATGAAAAAGCCAGTGCTGGCGGCTGACTACCTACATGCCGGCCGCTCTGCGCTAGCCTACTTTATGCCCGAGACAGAGCTGAGATGCCGGGATGATGTATACAGGAAAATTAATGAGTTTCTCTCCAACGGCTATGACTCGTTCTATGTAGAAGAACACCGGCAACGCTTCATCGAGGAGATGCTTCATGCGGGAGGACCGAATGTATTGCCTCGCTATGTGGCATTGCTGGAAGAACAAGTGCGGGCAAGACCAATCTGAATTATTTCGCCTTCACCCGCAATACCCGCTTAACAATGACAACGTGCTATCTGGATAAACATAGCTACTTCCATGGCTTAGATAACAAGCCAGCTTCCATTCAAGCAGAACTCAAGTTTAGACTTGTTAAAAGGCCCGAGCGGTTCTTCCTGCAGTTCAAAATAATGAATATCTCCAATCGGGTCGTGCAGATAAGCCCAATTTCGGCGCAGATAGGATTTCAAAAAACGGGCATTGGCAGTCCTGCCATCTACCAGAATAAGCGTGCCTGGTTCGAGAAAAAACTCGACTCTCAGAATATCCGCCGACATCGGCATTCTTGCTTTACTGTTAAACGAGAAACCGTTTATCTCTTGCGTAGTACCGAACTGGGAAGGACCATCGAGATAGATAAAGTCGGGGGAAATGTTGGGTAGCTTGGAATACAGGCTTGCAATTCTATTGTCGTGGATCACGATATCAACGGAGCTGCGAGAAACCGTGGCGAATGTTCGAAGTTTCGATCCGATTCTTAATTGGGTGATTTCCAAAAACCGCTGTTCTTCTTCAATTGCATATACGTGAAAAGGATTCTCGCAACGTATGGAGTTCTTTGCCCATACACCAAAGTATTTGTTAAGTGTGCGCATCGCGTCAGCGAGGATTGCTGTGCTGTAGCCACTGCCAAACTCGAGCGTGTTAATGACTTTACGACTTAATGCGATCCAATGAAGACGACACAAGTCATCGTATTCGGGTTCAAACGGTTTTTCCTCAAACGCCGAGACACGCTTATCCAGCGCAGGGTTTTTGCTTGCTGTTCGATCTGCTTCCAATGCTTTACACAACGCTCGCAGAGAGAATAAATCAACATACTCTTCAACTCTTTCCGGATCATGAAAAGATGAGAGTGAAAATCTTTTTAACAAATCATTAATAGCCTGAAACGAAGGCGATGGAGCGACATTCGAAGCGTTGATTTGATTAGGAAGGGGATGAGTTACAGACATTTGATGTGTGCTATGTGTGCTTATTGGTGCTTGCGGCGAAGCCTGCATGCGCCATGTATAAAGGAGATCCGCTAACCATGGATTCTGAATAGGTGCTTTGAATGTTGCGTGACTCTGATGCTGCCGAAACGATTCAATAAATGGCCAAAACGCGCGATTTTCTGCTCAATCTCCACGACTGAAATCTCGGGGAAGCGATGGTCATGATATGAAAGCCTGTTAGGACCAGGACGGCGCATGTTCAAGTTCGTGACCAAAGCCTTCAGCTTGGTGAGCGCCCATCCCCAGGCATGCGTTCCGGCGAATGTTGCGGGCGGCTGCTTTCTACCGTAGCCGCTGCTCTCCAGAATATCGACGATACGCTCGCAAGCCAAACGCCCATTTTGCGCAGTCAGGTAATAATCGATGAGCATCTTGCGCTCCTCGCCTCCCGCCACACCCAATTCACCATCAAGAATTCCGGCCAAAGTTTTCTGCAGCTCTTCAAAATTGAACACCTGATAGCTTAGCCTGGTGGGCAAACCCTGAAATTCATAGTCATAGTATTCATTGAGCGTCGCAAGGTAGGATATGGCGGGTACCCCAAGAGCATAGGCCTCCAATCCCGTCGTGCAACCGTTGTGCACCATTGTCTTCGCAGCCAGAAGCCAGGGAATGACATTTCCCTCATTGATGACTTTCACGCGCTGGCATGTTGCGGCGATATCGTTATATACCTTGAAATTCTCGCTTGGATGTGGCCGGACGATGATCGTCAGGCCGGGAAAAGCCTGTTCCAGGGCTGGGATGAGCTGCTTGAAGTCCTCCAGTATTGCCTGTTTGTGATCCCACAATCCTTCGGCAAATTCGCGGCTCATCCCAATCCCGGCCTGACCGAACCGGGATTTCGTTTGGCCATCTTTCGTTGGCACAAACAAGCCAATATTTGGAATGAAGGGGTTTACCTCGGTAAAATTCGTATTAATGAGGATAAAGTCACCATACAGTTCACGCAGCCTTTTCACTTCCATATCAAAGTAGGGCCGCATTTCGGGCCGCAATATATCCCCTCGTGGATTTCCGGTAATGTGGATAGGCATGTTTGTAGGCAATTGCGGATACTGCTGAAGCAGGTCGACATTTTCCTGCCCCCCTGCGAATACATGTGATACATTCCTGATCGTGGTCGGAGACAGCCGCACGGTGAAATAGGTTTCGGCCGGCGGGTGAACCAGCGCCTCTTCTTCCCATGCGACAATCTCATGCCCAAGCATGCGCAGAATCCTGAACATCGAGTTGCTCAGGCTGCGCATGCTTTTCGCCAGATACACTCCACGTGGAAGCGATGCCACCTCGAAATGAACGAATGCGCGTGAACCGATAATCACCGGAAAACCGCGCTCCGCCGCTACACAGGCCAACAGGAGTTTCGCATCCAGCTCGCGAACCTGGTTTTCAACGGGAATAATGAGGGTTGAAGCGGAATTCGCCATATTTTCGAAGCCTCAAGGTTAGTAGGTTCTGACCTTCCATTCGTGAGACTTCCATTCGGGAGAGTCCGCAGGAAAGAGCGTGACAATCAGAATGATTTATTAATGCCGGCGATTATGCTGGCGGCGTTCGGGCTGCACTCTTTCTCCTGCGCCTTGCAGATTGTGAGGATCAGGCCGCCGCCGGGTATTGATTCGCCGCTCCCCACCTCTTTCCAGGTATCTTTGGTGACCATCTGGATTTGCTGGCGAACTGGGGCGAAACATGAGAATGACGTTGGATGGAACTGATGAATCATTCATGGAAGCCGCTTATTCAATGACAAAGGTAAATTGCTTCGATACTTCTCCTCAGGTTCACAAACAATTCCAATTCGTATCCATCCATCATTTTTAATTCAGGGTGATTTCACGCAAAGGCCCTCGCCCTACTCAAGCAACAATCACGCCACGAATATTATTATGAATCATAAGCTTAATAAATAGCAGGCAAGAGACGGCCGTCTTCAAGAAACGCCAATCCCGCTGCTACTCCTGGTATTTGCAAACCGGACGTGCGCTTCGTCACTTGGCCTGAATCAACGATTTATCGGCCACCGGAAGCTGTTGTGGAAATTATAGGAAGGGGATCCTGATACAGCGATGACAAACACATTACAAATATGTAACGTGGAAACTTGAAAGTGCGTACATAGGGGTCACTGACGGTACGGAACGTGCAACGACGCAGCGGCCGTTTTAACCAGCTGCTGATAATACGCGTATTAATTTTCATTGCAAAACCAGAAACAGGCCTCAACACACTGCATCATGCTAGACAAATAATGTCATATTTTGATCCCTTGGCGGGGGCTGCGTTATCAGCGAACCAAGTAACGGCTATTGAAAGATGCGCCCTTACATCCGGCATAAGCAATAATCGGGTCGGAGAAGTAGCAGAACGGTAAACGCACTTAAGGGCTCAAGGTTCAAAGAACGCGACAGACGCACTCACGCAAATAATAATGCAACATATTGATGCAGTATGCGATGCCTTTTTCTACTTGCCGGCAACACATGCCGCGAAGGATTTGTTCAGCATTCCGCAGCATATTCAGGATATTACAGATTTGTAATTCATCCGACATCATCCCGTCAGAATCGCCTGTCTATAGTCCCTGCTAACGGCGCTTGAAGCGCACGCCGGTATCATCGGCGTCTGTCTTTTACGGCAAGAAACAGATATCGCCTTTATTAATTATTGAATCCGAATCCGGCGGCTGGACAAGGCAGATATGCGGTCATGGCGCGCTTAACTGGAAAATGAACTAAAGAAATGAGCGGTCAGCTGACGGATTTAGGTTAAAGCCATGCCAGGTGCCCTGATAGTGATAGTAATAGCCATCAGCTTGCTGGCACTAACGAGATATTATCCCCTGATAGCCGTCTATGCACTGGTCGATCTCATGCCACTGAAATGGGCGCTTGTCTGCGCCGCGGCGGTATGGTGCCTGCCGGCCACGCTCCTGCTGATCCTGTGGATGAAGTTTCATGCTGATGCAGCCGCCTCCGTTCAATAAGGAAGCGGTGTGCATTCTTATTCCTCTTATGCCTGGTGCCCGGTGCGCCCCCGTTTGGATTACGCCGTACCGTTCCACCCGATCCGCCGCTAATTACTCGTGACGCATACCATGATGCACGCCCCTCAGCTATTCTGCCAACCTTCGGTTTTTCGAGCAGCGGTCGCCTTCGGAGAAAACCCCTTCCTGCTTGCCCGGCTAATCGAAGAAGTCGAGAAGATGGAATCGGCGAAGAGGGCGGGCAACAAGCGCGTCTGATGCCCCTGCAAGCAGTCGCAGCAAACAGGGGGATAGAACAACGGTTCCGTCCGCTATTCGCAGGATCCCGTTTGACATTATTTTCCGGAGATGTATCCGTTTCGCCCCCATGAAGCGTTATCCGTTTCATGCAACCCCGCACACTGCCAATAAGGAGCAAGATTCATGACAGCAGCAAAATATCTTTCCATATTTTCTCCCGCCTCGCGGCAGCAGAGGCAGGAGAACTTCGAGAATTATTGGCAGTTTACCCAGCAGCACGGCGGGGAGCTATTTGAAGACGACAAGGACCTGGCGAAGAAAC
>JBDTDT010000044.1:0-5132 GCA_039922995.1 Nitrosospira sp.
TTGATCGTAAGTTCACACTGGCAGACAATGATTTACCTAAAGTGGCGAAGGCTTGCGAATTGGCAGGGATGGATGTCGCTTTTCCACTTATTAGCGATGAGATTACGGCCTTTTCCTTGCGACTTGAGCCTCAACTCAAGCTTAAGGGCACAAAATTACGTTATTTTTTTAAAGAAGCACTGCGGGGATTTTTGCCGGAAGAGATCATCGCCAAACAAAAACACGGCTTCGGCCTGCCTTTCGGCGTATGGCTTCAACATCACAAACCGTTACAGACCTTGGCTTCGGATAGCCTGAGTGACCTCAAGTCGAGGAACATTGTACGCGCCGATTTTATCGACAAATTACTGGGACAGCATCTGGGCGAGCATGCGGGTTACCATGGCACCATGGTTTGGGTGCTGATGATGCTAGAACAGTGGTACAGGCAACGGTAGGCGCCAGATCCAGAACGATGCCGGAACGTTAACCTTTGCTTCCATCCTGATTGTTTGGAATCATAGCTGAAGCAGCAATATTTTTAACTATCCTTCAGCTAAATCTGGAACCCACTGAAATTCTTCGATGTAACTGTACCTCTTGCGAGGGATGGATAGTACCCGGTGCCGTTCACCTTATAGTAATGCTGACAGCATTCTAAATAAAAGTTACTGTTACTGACAACTCCGGGCGTCAGTTCGGCGGCTATGTTATCTTGACATCGGGAAATCGCCCGTAGGAAGATCTGAAGGAAAATTTCCGTGTTTCGTAGATAAATGCTGTCTATGATATAAGGAATCCCATGGGCTCGACTAACTAAACGCGAGGCAATTCACGTGGTTCTGAAGACTCATGTATTGTAGGAATCTCATGAGAAACCCGTACTGTACCTGCGGCTTTTTACATACGTCATGTCCATCAACGGGAAACCGGCATGACTGAGAGCGTTCTGGTGCTAGTGTGCAAGCGCCCGGCATCGGGTATCAGCAAGCAACGATTGGCCGCGGGCTTGGGGCTGGAGGCGGCGAACCATGTCGCCGAGGCACTGCTCGCCTGTGCTTTGGAAGACGCGCGCGACTGGGCTGGCCCGGTAGTAATCGCGCCGGCGCATCCCGCAGATTATGGCTGGGCCGACGCTCTCTTGCCGCAGTTGCAACCGAGGGTGCGTATACTGCCGCAAGCAACTGGCAATCTGGGGCAACGGCTGAACATACTGGATCATGCGCTCCGCAGCGGGGGACTGGAACAACTGGTTTATATTGGCAGTGATGCGCCTGCACTCGCGGCAGCCGACTATGCTGCAGCTAATGATGCCCTGCTACATTATGACACGGTGTTGACGCCGGCGGAGGATGGTGGCGTGGTGTTGATGGCGAGCTGTCGCCCGTGGCCGACGCTGAGCGGCTTGCCATGGAGTACCGTTCGCCTGGGCGCAACGCTGGGTGATTGCTGCCGCGCGGCAGGTCAATCCGTCGCCATGCTGCCACGCGGTTTCGATGTGGATGAAGAGGAGGATCTCTTTCGCTTGGTCACGGCGCTGAGGACGGATTCTCGCCCGGCGCGACGCGCATTGCACGTGTTGGCTTGCGATCTTGTTCAATTGAGGGAAGCGGGTCATGTCTAGTTTTAGCGTCATTATTCCTTGCTACCATGACGAAACGAAGGTGGCGAATCTGCTCGACCAGCTGCAAAACGTGCCGCATAGACCAATGGAAGTCGTGGTGGTGGATGGCGCTAACGATCAGGCCTGCTGCAAAGTCTGCAATCAATACGGCGCACGGTGGCTGGCAGACGAACCTTGCCGAGGGCGGCAATTACTTTCCGGGGCGGCGCTGGCACAAGGTGATATCCTGTGGTTTCTGCATGCCGATGCACGCCTGCCGCCCGATCCGATAGCGGCCATGAAATTTGCCATTGAGCAAGGTGCGATAGGTGGCTACTTTCAGTTTCGTTTCGATGCACCGCGCGCTTGGCCCGCATTGTTGCTGGAACCCGCCATCGCATTCCGTTGCCGATTTGGCGTTCCCTATGGCGATCAGGGACTATTCATGACACGGCAAGCCTATGTTGAGGCCGGTGGTCATTCCCCCTGGCCCCTATTCGAAGAGGTGTATCTGGTGCGTGGATTACGCCGCCTGGGGCATTTTCTGGCTTTGCGCGAACCGCTCTTTGTCGATCCGCGCCGCTGGCATCGCGACGGCTGGTGGCGGCGTACCTGGATAAACCGGAATCTGGCGTTAGCTTTTGCACGGGGCGTTACGCCCGACAAATTGGCTGCTCGCTACCGCTCTCAAACCACTTAACCTACTTCAATTATTGAGGCGCTACCATGCATGACACTGTCCAACAATATTACGGCGAGATCCTGAGTAGTTCGCTTGATCTTCAGACCAATGCCTGCACGACGGATACTGGTTTGCCCGAATATGTGAGGTCGATACTGGCGCAGCTACATGGGGAGGTATTATCGCGCTATTACGGTTGCGGATTGGTGTTGCCGGAACTGCTGGAGGGCCTAGCCGTGCTCGATCTCGGCTGCGGCGCCGGCCGCGATGTCTACGTGATATCCAAGCTGGTGGGGGAGCATGGCGGCGTAATCGGTATTGATATGACCGAGGAGCAGTTGGCGGTCGCACGCCGGCACCAGGAGCATCACCGCAAAGAGTTTGGTCATGCCACCAGTAACGTGCGGTTTTTGCATGGATACATTGAACGGCTGCAGGAGCTCGAACTGGCAGATAGCAGTGTGGATATCATCGTATCCAATTGCGTGCTCAATCTTGCTCCCGACAAGGCGGCGGTGCTACGCGAGGCCTGGCGTGTTCTCAAGCCAGGCGGCGAATTATATTTTTCCGATGTCTATACCGATCGGCGCGTACCGGTTGCGCTCACCACCGACCCCGTCCTCTATGGCGAGTGTCTGAGCGGCGCGCTGTACTGGAACGATTTTCTTCCCCTCTGCCGTACGCATGGCTTTGCCGATCCGCGCCTCGTCGACGACCGCAGAATCACCATTGGCAACGTGGAACTGGCGGCGCGTACGGGAAATATCCGTTTTTACTCGGCAACCTACAGATTGTTCAAGTTGGATAATCTGGAACCGGCCTGCGAAGATTATGGTCAGTCTGTAGTTTATCGCGGTACGATACCGCATCATCCTCACCTGTTTGTGCTCGACAAGCACCATCGTATCGAAACCGGCAAGCAGTTCCTTGTCTGTGGCAACACTTGGCGCATGCTGCACGACACCCGATTTGCCACGCATTTCGATTTCCATGGAAACTTCGAGCGGCACTACGGTATTTTTGCTGGCTGCGGGATGGGGTTGCCCTATGATGAAACCACAAATGTTGCCAATAATCGGACAGGTGGATGCTGCTAGCGCTGCTATCGGCAGTGTGAAGGTCACTCCCATTAGTGTCGAACGTCCGGATCGTCCAGAATACTGGCGACGTACGCCGGCCGATGAACCTCGCGGTTTTATTCAGCCGCATGCATTGGATGAGTTGTGGTTCCACACTGGCACCGCGTGTAACCTGGCCTGCCCTTTCTGTCTCGAAGGTTCCAAACCAGGAGACAATCGCCTGCAACTATTGCGGATTGGCGATGTAGTACCGTTCATAGACGAAGCACTCGGTCTGGGCGTCAAACAATTTTCTTTCACCGGGGGAGAACCTTTTGTTAACAAGGACATAGTACGTATCCTCGATTACGCGTTGCTGCATCGGCCTTGCCTGGTGCTGACCAATGCCACTGAGCCTCTTATCAGACGCCTCAAACAATTGGAGTCATTACGTGATCATCCGCATGCATTGAATTTCCGCGTTAGCCTAGATTATCCCGAGGCCGCTCGCCATGATGCCGGGCGTGGTGAAGGCACGTTCGCCCAAGCCCTTGAAGGGTTACGAAAGCTATATAAAATGGGTTTCCATTTGTCGGTGGCGAGCCAGCTTTCACCTGGTGTCATGCCAGATATCGTTTCCCTGCGCTTTGCGGAAGTCTTCCGGGATGCAGGCTTACCGGAGGATCTGCCGCGTATCGAATTCCCCGAATTTCATCCGCCCAACGCGCAAGTGACGCCGCCGCAAATTACCGAGCACTGCATGACGGCTTTCCAGACGGAAGAGACGCGCCGTTCTTTCATGTGTGCGTTCAGCAAGATGGTTGTGAAAAGCCAGAACCACATGCAGGTTTACGCCTGCACACTCGTGGATGACGATCCGGACTACATCCTCGGCGAAACGCTAACGGAAGCCCTGCAAATACCGGTGAGCATGAAACATCACCGTTGCCATAGCTGTTTCAAATATGGTGCCTCATGTAGCGAAATGAAAATGGCAAAATGAGGCTGGCATCTGAATAAGTGCTCGATAAGTAACCAAAGGCGCGAAAGAGAATAAGCGCGGCATCCGCTAAGCACTGTTCACGAATTGATTTTTAGAGGCGCCCAGGATGAAGCATTGGTGGCTGCTTATATTGCTGGTGGTGTTGGCCGGATTATTCTTTGCCTTCGATCTGGAGCGCTTCCTTAGCTTCGAATCGCTCAAGAGTAGCCGGGATGAGCTGCAACAAGCCTATCAGGCGCGGCCATTGCAAACAATTGGTCTCTATGTTGCAGTCTATATTGTCATAGCTTCGCTTTCCCTGCCCGGCGCGACGGTGATGACGCTGGCCGGTGGTGCCATCTTCGGGCTGTGGGTTGGTATCCCAGCCGCAGTTATCTCGGCCAGTATTGGCGCAACTGTGGCTTTATGGACAGCGCGCTACCTGTTTCGAGATTCCGTGCGTCAACGCTTCGGCGACCGCATGGCAGCGATCAACGTCGGCATTGAGCGTGATGGTGCGTTTTATCTCTTTACCTTGCGACTGGTACCGATATTTCCTTTTTTTGTAATCAATCTGCTGATGGGGCTCACCGCCATCCGGGCCGGCACCTTCTTCTGGATTAGCCTGCTGGGCATGCTGCCCGCCACAACAATTTATGTGAATGCCGGGACCCAGTTGGGTGCGCTCACCCGTTTGTCCGACATTCTGTCGCCGCCGCTAATCGGGTCGTTTGCCTTGCTGGCTGCATTCCCATGGCTGGCCCGGTGGATGGTGGGTCGTATAAAGGCGAGGGGTATACACGCGCGTTGGCGTAAACCCAGCCGATT
>JBDTDT010000045.1:0-90654 GCA_039922995.1 Nitrosospira sp.
CGCTGCGGGGTCACACCTTCCTGCGGAAGGCACTGCTCCACCCTGCGCGGTCGCACCATTCCGCGTCGTTACGCCTTGCCCTGCACCCCAAAACCACACACTCCGCCCCGTCCAACTGCCGGATTTAGGATTAATAATTTCCATCAACACGGGAATTTACCGGGAATTATATAGAAAAGCCATGTTCTTCCAAAAACACGGCGGTGGTTTGCGTTCAAAATAATATGATGTATTGTTAAATGTTGTTCCCTAACGATAATCATTCCTGCTTCTTATTTTTTTCAACTCGTCAGGATAGCGATGGAGACGGTGTCAGTGCGATGTTGTATCGTGGGAGGCGGACCGGCCGGCATGATGATGGGCTTGTTGCTGGCCCGTGCGGGTGTTGAGGTAATGGTTCTGGAAAAACATGCAGACTTTTTGCGGGATTTCCGTGGCGACACGACCCATCCTTCGACGCTGGAAGTCATGCATGAATTGGGGTTCCTCGAAGCGCTGCTGAAATTGCCGCATCAAGAGGCACCGAGGATCAACGGTCAATTCGGTGATCTGGCGCTGACGGTGGCTGATTTTACTCATCTGAGAACCCGATGCCGTTTTATTGCTTTCATGCCACAGTGGGATTTTCTGAATTTTCTTGCCAACCGGGCGGACCGGTATCCGACGTTCAGGTTACGAATGAACGCTGAAGTGATTGGACTCATCGAGGAAGGGGGGAGTATCGCTGGACTTCAGGTAGAGACGCCCGATGGTCCACTGATCGTGCACGTGAATCTGATCATAGGGGCGGATGGCCGGCACTCTGCCGTGCGTGCGCAGGCAGGCTTGCAGATAGAAGAGCTTGGCGCCCCGATGGATGTATTGTGGTTCGACCTCACGCGACGGCCTCATGATCCGGAAGATCCGGTTGGGCGTTTTGATACTGGCCACATCTTCATCATGCTGCATCGGGGCGGCTCCTGGCACTGCGGCTTCGTGATCCCGAAGGGATCGCATGCGCAGGTACGGGAGCGAGGGTTGACGGTATTCCGGAATAACCTGGCGCTACTTGCCCCGTTTATAGCCGATCGAATTGGCGAGATTCAAGACTGGGAGGCGATCAAGCTCCTTACCGTTCAGGTTGAGCGATTACGTCAGTGGTATCGTCCAGGCCTTCTTTGCATCGGCGATGCCGCGCATGCAATGTCTCCTATCGGAGGCGTCGGCATCAATCTCGCTATTCAAGATGCAGTCGCCGCATCGAATTTGCTAGCTGCACCGTTACAGGAGGGCCGCGTGACGATTGAACACCTGCGCCAGGTTCAGCAGCGGCGCGCGTGGCCGGCGCGCATGACGCAGCGGATGCAGCTCTTTCTCCAGAATCGCGTTATCAGTCGCGTGTTGCTCAGCGACGGCCAACTTTCGCCACCTTTGTTTATTCGACTCCTTGCACGATTTCCGTTCCTGCGCCGGATTCCAGCCCAGGTTATCGGAATCGGATTTCGTCCAGAGCACGTGAATACACGCAGCATATGGCTCGATTGAATCATTACCGGTTAATTGAATTCCTGTCTGTTCCGCTGCCTTCGTACCTTTCTTATGTAGAAAAATTGGCTGCCTATCAGGCAAACTGAGGCAAGCTGCCGTTGGATTGGGCGTTTCTTATTTTGCGAACTGATTAAGTGTGCTAGCGCACAAATCTTTCCGCAACAATGTGTATTATGTATCGTTCAGCAATATCGCTGAGTTAAAAGGGAGGAGGGTCATGAAATCTTCAATATTAACGGCAAGATCATGGGCGCTAGCTAGTGCATTTATTTTTGGCATGGCCAGCATAGGAATAGTGCAGGCGAAGGAATGCGATATGTCGGATTCAGTGGCTGCGGGCGATTCCGCTGCCGTACGGGACGACTGCACCGATCAGAACACTGATTTGACTGTCAAGGAGCACCTTACATCGCAGAAAAAACAGAAGCCAAAAAGCACCATGGGTGCGGCCACTGCCAAGCCGGACAACTCCAGATTCAGCACAGACGGTACGGAAAGGTATGATCAGTATGACAACGACAGCGGATACAATGGTACCGGCCCCAGGCGCGAAAACCGTTATTAGCCAATAGCGGCGAACAGAGCTTAACGATTTGCATCAGGTCATCGCCAACGCTTGCACTGGGATCCGGTTATCTGCTCTGAAGTCTTGAGCCACAATTTATCCAATGCTGGCCGTGTGATTTTCTTGCATACAAGGCGCATTACCGCAAGAGTATGAAACCGGCTAGCAAACCAGCCATTAAATCTTTGTAAGTGATGCCCCGGCAAACTTTATCGGTTAATCGGCTTATACCTGATTCTTTTTGGCTTCGCGCCTTCTTCACCCAGGCGTTTCCGCTTATCTGCTTCGTATTCCTGGTAATTGCCACCGAAAAACGTAACCTGAGAATTGCCTTCAAACGCAAGGATATGGGTAGCGATGCGATCCAGGAACCAACGGTCATGGGAAATAACCAGCACGCAACCGGCGAACTCCAGCAAAGCGTCTTCCAATGCGCGCAAGGTTTCCACGTCAAGATCGTTGGAGGGTTCGTCGAGCAGCAGCACGTTGCCGCCGGAAATCAGTGTTTTTGCCAGATGCAGCCTTCCGCGTTCCCCGCCTGACAAATTGCCGACGATCTTCTGCTGGTCCGCACCCTTGAAGTTGAAACGGCCGAGATACGCGCGCGTGGGTGTTTCATATTTACCGATGGTAAGGATATCGTTGCCGCCGGAAATGGTGTCGAACACTGTTTTGCCGCTTTCCAGAGTATCGCGCGATTGATCCACATGCGATATTCTGACGGTTGTACCCATCGCTATCTCGCCCGAGTCCGGCTGTTCCTTTCCCGTGATCATGCGGAATAGCGTGGATTTGCCCGCGCCGTTGGGGCCGATGATGCCGACGATGGCGCCTGGCGGTACCTTGAAGCTTAAATCATCGATGAGCAGGCGATCCGCGTAAGCTTTGGAAACATTTTTGAACTCGATGACTTCATTACCCAGCCTGTCCGCAACGGGAATAAAAATCTCCTGCGTTTCGTTACGTTTCTGGTACTCCTGCGAGTTAAGTTCTTCAAAGCGGGCGATACGTGCCTTGGATTTCGCTTGCCGTCCTTTGGGATTCTGCCGTACCCATTCAAGCTCCTTGTGCAACGCCTTCTGACGTGCGGATTCGGTTGATTCTTCGTGCTTCAGACGATCTTCTTTCTGTTCCAGCCACGAACTGTAGTTACCCTTCCACGGAATGCCATGACCACGGTCGAGCTCCAGAATCCACTCCGCAGCATTATCGAGAAAATACCGGTCATGCGTGACCGCGACGACGGTCCCGGGGAATCGCGTGAGGAACTGTTCCAGCCATTCCACCGACTCGGCGTCCAGATGGTTGGTCGGTTCGTCCAGCAACAGCATATCGGGTTTGGACAGCAGCAGTTGACATAGCGCTACGCGACGTTTCTCTCCGCCGGAGAGATTTTTTATGATGGCATCCCATTCGGGCAGGCGTAACGCATCTGCGGCAATTTCCAGTTGTTGACCGCCATCACCACCGCTGGTGGCAAGGATAGCTTCCAGCCGGACCTGCTCGGAGGCCAAGGCATCGAAGTCGGCATCCGGTTCGGCATAAGCGGCATAGACCTCTTCCAGTTTTTTCTGGGCGCTGAACACTTCACCCAGCCCTGCCTGCACGGCCTCGCGCACCGTCTGCTCGGGGTTGAGTTGCGGCTCCTGCGGCAGATAGCCGATATTGAGGTTAGGCATGGCCGTAACCTCACCCTCAATGTCCTTGTCCACCCCTGCCATGATTTTCAATACCGTGGATTTCCCCGAGCCGTTCAGGCCGAGCAGTCCTATCTTTGCGCCGGGAAAGAAACTGATGGAAATATCTTTAAGAATCGTGCGTCGTGGCGGAACAACCTTGCCCACACGATGCATGGTAAGAACGTATTGAGCCATAAGTAGGAGTAGGTGCCAGCGTAAGAAGAATAGTCAAGTTTAACTCATGGAAGCGCTTCATATAAGACCTTTGTCATCAAAATGAGGAAGGCTCATGTAGTGTTTCCGTTTTCGTATCGATCCTCGAACGAGACGGCAAGGAATTCCTGGGGTGTGGTTTTATGTCTGTGGTTTTCTCTGTTGTTCTTGATATGGAGATTGGCAATCGACAGGATGCCGGATTTTCATTTATCCTAAATCCGGCAGTTGGACGGGGCGGAGTGTGTGGTTTTGGGGTGCAGGGCAAGGCGTAACTCCTTGGAATGGTCATTCCATTCCAAGGAGTTACAACGCGGCCATGTGCCGCAAAATCCGTGCAATCCGTCCCGTAGCGGACCCACCCAAAAGGTGAAGGTAAAGTAATACAAAAAATCTTTGTAGATCATGCCGTTAATCTAAGAAATGAGCGGTCAATTGCCGGATTTAGGTTTATATGGCATGAGCCAAAGCGCATATCGCGGCATGCTCAATAACATGTGAATAGCGTGCTAATTGCTGTGGTGTTGAGTGGACTTTTATTTGGCTGTGCAACATCACAAAAAATACAGTAGTTGAGCCTGGTGATCCAAACTTCTCCTGTAACGTCATCAAGGAGGAGCTGACAAAGCGACTCGTTTAGCCGATGATAGAAAGAGTGCTCTTGCTGCTATCGATAACAACAAAAAATTGCACGCCCTGACATCAGGCTTCAATCGCTTGCTCTCGCGTTAACGCGGCGAGGTAGCGCGAGTCAGCCGCTGGGCATTGTCTTTGGTATCGTAGATGTTGATAGTTGGCTGACCTTCCGCCGCTTTGTTCATGCGTGCACGGATTTCAGACGCCATGTCATTGTTGCGCTGTACAGCCGGGCGCGCTTCCATGGCCTCGAACCAGCGCATGAAATTGGGGAAAGCAGTTTTGTCGATACCACGATCTTTATGCCCCTTGCACCACGGATAGGTGGCGATATCCGCGATGGTGTATTCATCGCAGGCGAGCCATTGATTTTCGTTCAGCCGGTTTTCCAGTACCCGGTACAGGCGCAGCGACTCGTTGTTGTAGCGATCCCGGGCGTACTGATTATCCTTGGCTTGCCCATTGAAATGATTGGCCTGGCCGAACATGGGGCCGACATGCGCCACCTGGAAAAATAGCCACTGCATCGTGTCATAACGCTTGCGTGTGTCGTTTGGTAAAAATTTCCCGGTTTTCTCCGCGAGATAAAGGAGAATGGCGCCAGATTCCATCATTGTATATGGTCTGCCCCCGGGCCCTTCCGTATCCACAATGGCTGGAATCTTATTATTTGGGTTGAGTTTCAGATGTTCTGGATTAAATTGTTCACCGATTCCGATATTGACGTCGATGTGCTTCCATTCGACACCGGTTTCTTCAAGCATAATCATTACCTTCTGGCCGTTGGGCGTAGGGCTCGAATGCAACTCGATCATCGTGTCTCCTTTTTTGCCGCGGTATTGAATAGATCTGCGTACGCAGATAACGTTGCAATCGGCAGCGAACTCTAGCAGTCTGCCGGACTTAAAGGAAATTGGCTGCAAAAGCGTCTGGCTTGCCTATATTTCGCCGCTTTTTCGACCAATAGAACAACTATTGGCCTTCAAAATCGTCAAAATCTATCCTCACTCAGTCGCTTTTTCGCTTCGATTCTTCAAGTCCGGCAGGCTGCTAGAGACTCACTTAAACATGAAGTTTAATCCGGCGGAAGGTCATGTACGTTGTGTATATCCGGTGGCACTATTTTGGGTCTTGCTGACTGCGATGGGGTTAATAAAGGTACAAGTAATGCCGACGGTAGCCAGAAATGGGTCAAATGATGGAAATATCGACGAATTATGGCAGTTGCAGGCGTCGCCTATCTTACCTCTTCTGGAACTCCCGGTGCCACCGATGCAGTATCGGGCTACGGAACACACCCATCTTATTGCAGCCGCTGGATGTGGACGGCAAAGCTAAAAATGGCATTTCCTCCGGCCAATGTAGAGATGCGCATAATAACGATTAAGGATTATTCCCGAGGCGTGCTGTGAGCTTTCTTGATCTCCCAGCGGTTAAGGCCGCCGAGGGCGCGGTACGCCTGCCTGGTTCCAAGAGCATTTCCAATCGCATTCTGCTACTTGCTGCGCTGGCGGATGGCGTAACCAACATACGTGGTTTACTTGCGTCCGACGATACAGAAAGGATGCTGGACGCGCTTAAAGCTTTAGGCGTTCGTATCGTTAAGGTTGATAAAAATGATTATCGTGTGCAGGGTATAGGTGGGCAATTCCCCCTCAGTTTTCCGGTAAAAGAAGCGAATTTGTTTTTGGGCAATGCGGGCACGGTTTTTCGCCCATTGACTGCCATACTGGCGTTGGCGCAGGGATGCTACCGGCTATCCGGTGTGTTGCGCATGCATGAACGTCCTATTGGCGATCTGGTGGATGCGCTACGCCAGTTGGGAGCAGATATAACATATCTTGGCGAAGAAGGTTTCCCCCCACTACAAATCAAACCCGCCGGCATCCATGCAAACTCGATAACAGTGAAGGGTGACGTGTCCAGTCAGTTCCTGACCGGATTGCTGATGGCGTTACCCCTATCTGCCTCGGTTGCTGGTGAAATATCGACGATAACAGTCGTGGGAGAGCTGATCTCGCGACCTTATATCGAGCTGACCATCGCCCTGATGGCTCGTTTCGGCGTGCGTGTCGAGCATGAGGAATGGCGGTGCTTTACTCTGCGCGCAGGGCAGCGCTATCGCAGTCCCGGCGACATATTCGTCGAGGGAGATGCGTCCTCCGCTTCTTATTTTCTTGCCGCCGGGGCTATTGGTACCGGTCCGGTGCGGGTAGAAGGGTTAGGACATGGCAGTCTTCAGGGAGACGTCCGTTTTGCTGAGGCGCTGGAAAAAATGGGGGCACGTATCAAGCTGGGAGATAATTGGATCGAGACACGCGGACCGGAAGCCGGGTGTCTGCGGGCGATTGATCTTGACTGCAATCACATCCCTGATGCTGCCATGACGCTTGCAGTGGCAGCACTGTTCGCCGGCGGCACCACTACGCTCAGGAATGTCGCCAGTTGGCGGGTGAAGGAAACCGACCGCCTCGCGGCGATGGCGAAGGAGTTGAGCAAGTTGGGCGCTGTCGTGGAGGAGGGGCCGGATTTTCTACGCATCACGCCGCCCCCGATTGCAAATCTCGTCGCCCATGCGGTAATCGATACGTATGACGATCACCGTATGGCCATGTGCTTCTCCCTCGTGTCCTTTGGAGTCCCCGTGCGCATCAATGACCCCGATTGCGTGACCAAGACATTTCCCGGTTATTTTGAAAAATTCGCAGCAATTGTCAGAGCCTGATTTAATATGATTCTTCGAATGAAGTGAGGTTTTTTCATGAATGTTAACGATATTCCGGTTATCGCGATTGACGGTCCCTCCGCCTCCGGCAAGGGCACGGTCGCGCAGCGCGTGGCGGAAAAATTGGGATTTCATTATCTCGACAGCGGTGCGCTTTATCGCCTGGTGGCATTATCAGCTATTCGATCTGGGCTGGATCTAGCCGATGAGAGGGCGCTGAGTGATGTTGCCATACGCCTTGATGTTGTCTTTGAAAGTGCAGAAATACGACTGGAGAACGAAAATGTTGCCGGCGCAATTCGAATGGAAGCATGCAGCAATGTGGCGTCCAGAATTGCTGCGTATCCGCAGGTCAGAAAAGCGCTGTTGGAGCGGCAGCGCGCATTTCGCCGCCTTCCTGGCCTGGTCGCAGATGGACGGGACATGGGCTCGGTGGTGTTTCCCGATGCTATTCTTAAGATATTTCTTACCGCAAGCGCGCAGACGAGAGCACAGCGGCGGTATAAACAGTTGATGGAGAAAGGGATAGATGCTAATATTTCCACCCTTTTGCACGATATACAGGAACGCGATACGCGTGACAGCAATCGCAGCGTAGCACCTTTGCAACAGGGCGCAGGTACAAGTTTACTGGACACGACTTTGCTCGATATCGGACAAGCGGTCGATAGCGTGCTGAATCAGTACGTTGTAATTTGCGCAAAAGGGCGCCTCTAAAAATTTAAAGTTCTCAGCCAAGCTCCTCAGGCACCCGAATTAAGTGAACAGCGAAAGAAAGTTGACGCGTTATATTCGGATATAGGAAAAAACATTTTTATTTTTAGATCGGAGAAAGTGTGAGGTATTGCCGCAGAATCAGAATTTTTTACAAGTAACCAAAAGGTGTCTGACTACTTCCGTTCTCCGGTAGATCTCGTATTCAGATAATTATTATTAACCTACCAGCCCCGTCAGAGTTTCGTTGGACGGGATTCTCAAATCAGGTACTTTTTACAATGACTATTGCTTCCCCCGCCACAGATTCCCAAGAAAGTTTTGCAGCGCTGTTTGAAGAAAGTCTCTCTCGCCAGGAAATGCGTATCGGTGAAGTGATCACCGCCGAAGTCGTCCGTGTTGATTACAACATTGTGGTCGTGAACGCGGGACTCAAGTCGGAAAGTTTCATTCCCGTCGAAGAATTCAAGAATGACAAGGGCGAAATCGAAGTGAAGCCTGGCGATTTCATCAGCGTGGCGATCGAAGCGCTGGAAGATGGCTATGGCGAGACCCGCCTGTCGCGCGATAAGGCGAAGCGCCTGACAGCCTGGCATGATCTGGAAGCTGCTATGGAAAGTGGCGCTATCGTGTGCGGCCTGGTAAGCGGCAAAGTCAAGGGTGGCCTGACCGCCATGATTAACGGCATCCGCGCCTTTTTGCCTGGTTCGCTGGTGGATATTCGTCCGGTCAAGGATACTACGCCATACGAAAATAAGGAGATGGAGTTCAAGGTCATCAAACTTGATCGCAAGCGCAACAATGTAGTGGTATCGCGCCGTGCGGTCCTGGAAGAAAGCCAGGGTGCTGATCGCCAGTCGTTGCTGGCAAATCTGGTGGAAGGCGCGGTAGTCAAGGGTATCGTCAAGAACATCACCGATTACGGCGCGTTCGTGGACCTGGGTGGTATAGACGGTCTGTTGCATATTACGGATCTCGCATGGCGGCGGGTGAAACACCCTTCTGAGGTCATCAGCGTCGGCGATGAGGTGACGGCTAAAGTACTCAAATTTGATCAGGAAAAAAACCGCGTCTCACTGGGCATGAAGCAGTTGAGCGAAGATCCATGGGTAGGGCTCTCCAGGCGTTATCCGCAAAATACCCGCCTATTCGGCAAAGTCAGCAACCTGACGGATTATGGCGCATTTGTTGAAATCGAGCAGGGTATTGAAGGATTGGTGCATGTGTCTGAAATGGATTGGACCAACAAGAATGTGTATCCCTCCAAAGTAGTACAACTGGGCGATGAAGTGGAAGTCATGATTCTGGAGATTGATGAGGAGCGCAGGCGCATTTCCCTGGGTATGAAACAATGCAAGGTTAATCCGTGGGATGATTTCGCCATGAATCATCAAAAAGGCGATAAGGTGCGCGGGCAAATCAAATCCATTACCGATTTCGGTGTATTCATCGGGTTGCAGGGGGGCATAGACGGACTGGTGCATCTGTCTGATCTTTCATGGAATCAGCCGGGTGAAGAAGCGGTACGCAATTACAAGAAAGGCGATGAAGTTGAGGCGATGGTACTGTCCATCGATGTCGAGCGTGAACGCATTTCGCTGGGCATCAAGCAGATGGAAGGCGATCCATTCAACAGTTTTGTCGCGGTAAACGACAAGAACAGCATTGTCAAAGGTACGGTCAAGTCAATTGATGCCAAGGGTGCGGTAATTGCGCTGGAGAATGATGTAGAAGGTTATCTGCGTGCATCCGAAGTATCGCGCGACCGGGTCGAGGACATCCGCACACATTTGAAGGAAGGCGATACGGTTGAGGCGATGATCATTAACGTTGATCGCAAGAATCGCGGTATTAACCTTTCCATTAAAGCCAAAGATATGCTGGAAGAATCCGATGCCATGCAGAAGGTTACGGGCGACACTACTGCCGCAAGTGCCGGAACCACTAGCCTGGGTGCGCTGCTTAAAGCGAAGATGGACGTCAAAAATACTGAACAATAAAGGATCCCATGACAAAGTCTGAATTGATCTCAAGGCTTGCAGCCCGTTATCCGCAGTTGGTGGCGAAGGATGCCGAGCTCGCGGTCAAGGTGATACTTGATGCCATGGCCAAGAGTTTGTCGCAAGGACAGCGCATTGAAATTCGTGGATTTGGCAGTTTCGATCTGAACTATCGCCCGCCGCGTATCGGACGCAACCCGAAATCCGGAGAAAAGGTACGTGTTCCAGAGAAGTATGTCCCCCATTTCAAGGCAGGGAAGGAAATGCGCGAGCGGGTCGATCACAAGAACTGACAATTGTAACAATAGGGAGCTATTGGCGGCGGGTCGCAAGACCATGCCGCCTTTTTGTATCTGCGGCCGAAGTCAACCCAACTTGATGCAGGATGGGATGTACCTCGGATTATTGCTGTTGAGCGGCCTTTCCGGAAGATAAATCATGCGTTATCTGATATGGTTCTTGCGCGGTGTGCTATTTCTGCTGTTGCTGGGTTTTACCATGAGGAATATCGAAACGGTAACGCTATATTATTATTTTGGCTACGAATGGCGGGCTCCGCTGATATTGATCATATTATTGTTCTTAATTCTAGGATTGTCGCTTGGCGTTCTGTCGTGCCTTGGCAAGATATCCAGCCAAAGACGAATAATCGCTTCCTTCAGGAAGAAATATCCCGCGCCGGATGAGCGCGTATGAATACAAACACGTACTCACGGACCTTTTTTTAGTTGCCCCAACTTGTTGAAGGAGCTTGACCGATCGTATGGGTGATCCCCGCATTATCGTGGCACTGGATTTTCCCGATGCGAAACAGGCGCTTGCCCTTGCGGCAAAGCTTCATCCCATGCTATGCAGGGTTAAGGTGGGCAAGGAGCTTTTTACGGCTGCGGGACCGCAAGTAGTGGAAAAGTTGATGGGCAATGGTTTCGAGATTTTTCTCGATTTGAAATTCCACGATATCCCGAGCACAGTGGCGAACGCGTGCAAGGCTGCAGCGGGTCTGGGTGTATGGATGATGAATGTTCACGCACTGGGTGGAAGAAGAATGCTGTCCGCCGCGCGGGAGGCCGTGCCGGTGGGAACGGCCAAACTTATCGCGGTGACTCTTCTCACCAGCATGGAGCGCAGCGATCTGAATGAGATTGGACTGAGCGGGGATCCGCAGGACGTGGTGCAGCGACTGGCCTTCCTGGCAAATGATTGCGGACTGGATGGAGTCGTAAGTTCCGCGCTGGAAGCCCCGCAGCTTCGTCGGATCATGGGTGGAAATTTTTGCCTGGTGACCCCGGGAATACGGCCGGTTGACGCTTCCATGGATGAGCAGAAACGGATAACTACGCCGCGTCAGGCAATCGAAAACGGTGGGAATTATCTGGTTATCGGCAGACCTGTCACTCAGGCGCCCGACCCGGTGTCAATGCTGCAGCAATTGAACAAGGAAATTGACGGATAGGTCGGGTCTCAGGATGGGAATTCGGCAATAGAATAACGGCTTGTCCGACTGATTGTATTCCGCTTCCGGAGCCTGCTCTTCCTCTCAATTGATGATTTCCGGATTCCATAATCTCTTCTATAACTTTTTGTAATACCGGGCCGGTGTACGATCTTATCCGAACCGCATTGACCCGTTATTCTGTTGGGCGTAGAGTTCAAGACGGGGTGTCTGAAACTGTATTTTTCAGATTTAAAATGTATCCCACTTATCAACGCTGGAGGATAACGCTATGTCCGACTACCATGTTCTTCCCGCACAGTGCCTGACGGGTGCTGTGCGGGTTGCCTCTCCCGTTTCGCCTAAATCCATAACCCTGGCATCGCCTGCCATTGATGTGATGACCGATCTGCGGTATATCCAGGCTGCCGTAATCGAGCTACACGTGACGATGGAGTCCGCTAACGCATATATGAAGCAGCGCGGTGTACGCTCCCTGCTCGTATTGAATCAGGATGACATTCTGGTCGGTATCATCACGGCGACTGATATCCTGGGTGAAAAACCGCTGCGCTTTATTCAGGAGCGGCGTGTGAAGCACAATGAGATACTGGTTTCCGACATCATGACCCCGTTGGATCGCCTGGAGGCTATTTCCATAAGGGATATTCAGCACGCTAAGGTAGGGGATGTTATCGCCAGCCTGCTTGATGCGGGGCGGCAGCATGCCTGGGTGATAGAGAACGGTGCCGATGGCAAGCCGGCAGTTTGCGGTATTTTTTCATTGACGCAAATCGAGAAGCAACTCGGTGTGGCCATTCCGTCCACGGAAGTCGCCAGGACTTTTACCGAAATTGAGGCAACGTTGATTGCACACTAGCGGCCGAGTGGCGGGGTACTACACATAGTGCTTTTAAAGGCCGGGGCTCCAGATGATTTGCGTCCTTGGTTGCGCGCGAACTCCACCCTGGATTCCGGCGCTGTTAAAGCCATGACATTTCCCCGTCACGCTGATCCTTGAACAGGTGAGTCCGCGCGCTGGCGTTCAATACATATGCCGAGTTTTTTTACGCCGCGTATCGCGCTGAGTTTTGCCACGCTAATCCTGGTCCACGGTGATCCGAATTCCGTGAGGATAATTTGTGCGATATGTTCGGCCAAAGCTTCCAGCAGGGAAAAATGTCTCTGCGAAAGCGTTTCCTTGATGCGTTGAACGATCAGCGCATAATCCAGCGCATCCTCGAAATGGTCGGTTTGGCATGCGCGGCTCGTCGGCAGCGCAATTTCCAGATCGAGCTGGATCATCTGCGCCGCACTGCGTTCCCACGGATAAATACCAATCAAGGTCTTAACCTTGATTTCATGTAAGAAAATAATGTCCATTCGGGGAAATCCCTGAATAAGTCCTCAAGTTTACCGCAGGGCGCGACGGTAGTCCTTCGACACGGTATGCCGCTTATCGGATATGCCGCTTAGCGGAGAGAAAAGGACGCGAATGGTCGGATCCATAGCGAGCCTTTTTGTCCAGTTGCTGATGACGGTGCAAGGCGTTGTCCTCCTCCGAGTGCAGTAAATCGGACCCTTGACCGCGCAGATCGGATCGGGTCACATCCTGCGTCTATTCTAATTTTACCAGCTTAGCGGACATCCCGGTTGCCAACGATTGTTTCACGAGAACTTGTCCAGCGGTTCTTCCGGATCGAGAAACTGACGCGGCCCCGGTACGCGTCATCAAGGCCATTTTTCACGTAGAATCGGCAGGAATTTATTCTATTTGCAAAATGGCGCTAATAAATCTTAAATCCGGCAGTTGACCGCTCGTTTATCAGGTTATAGCTATGATAAATAAAAATATTCTGTGCTATTTTATCCTCACCTTCCGGGTGAGCCCCGCTACGGGACAGATTGTATAGTTTTTGTGGCACATGGCAGCGTTGCAACTCCTTAGAATGGAATGGCCATTCCGCGTCGTTGCGCCTTGCCCTGCACCCCAAAAACCATTCACTACGTCCCGTCCAACTGCCGGATTTAGGCTAATATGACGCTAGTGGTTTTCATACTGATCGCTTACCTGATGGGATCTATTTCCTTCGGGGTGCTGGCGAGCCGGATCTTCCGGCTGCCTGATCCACGTACTTATGGATCGGGAAACCCTGGTGCAACGAATGTACTGCGGAGCGGCAAGAAAGCTGCCGCCGTGCTGACGCTGCTAGGCGATACCGGTAAAGGCTGGCTGGCCGTAGTATTGGCGCAACATTTTGCACCTGCTTTGGGATTGCCCGACAAAACGATTACTGCAGTGGCACTGGCAGTCTTTTTGGGCCATCTATTTCCTGTATTTTTACGCTTTAATGGTGGAAAGGGAGTGGCTACGGCGCTCGGCGTATTGCTTGGATTTAATCCGTGGATGGGACTGCTTGCGATTGCAACCTGGCTCACGGTTGCAGTGATCTGGCGAATATCGTCGCTATCCGCCTTGGCCGCGGCGGCCCTCGCCCCGGTTTATGCGCTCTATTTTCTTGGCTTCGAAGCGAATACCCTTGCCGTGCTTATTATGTCCTTGTTGCTCACCTGGCGGCACAAATCTAACATCGCCAGTCTGATGACAGGGAAAGAGGCGCATATCGGCAAGCGCAGCACGCACTGATTCAGGTCCCCATAGTCTCGGCGGTATTCTGCATTTCCAGGTCCCAGCGTGGTTTAATAGTGAACCTGGTGTCGGACTGATGCTCCCCGTTTTGTGCTGCTTGCAATCGCATTGCACCGGCAAACGCGATCATGGCGCCATTATCCGTGCAAAATTCGAGTTCAGGATAAAAAACGGTAGCGCCGATCTTCTCCGCCTTGCCGCAGAGATTATCCCGCAATTGGCGGTTGGCCCCTACCCCGCCCGCAACGACCAATTGGTTGAGGCCGGTTTGTGCAAGCGCGGCCAACGATTTTTCCGTCAGAACATCTACCACGGCCTCTTGGAACGCAAAGGCAATACCGGCTCGGGTTTGCTGCGTCATTTCGTGTTTATTCGCCAGCGTCAGCACTGCGGTTTTCAGTCCGCTGAAACTGAAATTGAGATCGCCGCTATGGAGCATGGGCCGGGGAAACTTGAAGCGTTTTGGTTGACCTGTCTTCGAAAATTCATCGGCGAGCTTTGACAGCGCGGGACCGCCTGGATAACCCAGGCCCAGCAGCTTCGCGGTTTTATCGAAGGCTTCCCCTGCTGCATCATCCACGGTTTCGCCCAAGAGTTTGTAAAGGCCGAGGCCGTTTACTTCCATCAACTGGGTATGACCTCCCGATACTAGCAGCGCTACGAAGGGAAAGGCAGGCGCAGGTGTGGACAACAGTGGAGACAACAGATGTCCTTCAAGATGATGGATGCCTAACACCGGAATTTCCAGCGCGACGCCCAACGCAGCAGCGATGCTTGCGCCCACCAGAAGTGCTCCAGCCAATCCCGGCCCCTGAGTGTAGGCGATGGCGTCAAGGCCCCGCAGATCGCGTCCGGCCGCAGCCAAGGTTTGTCTGATGAGAGGCAGCACCCGCCGGATATGGTCGCGCGAGGCAAGCTCCGGCACCACCCCGCCATACTCGCTGTGCATCTCCGTTTGTGAATGGAGCGCGTGGCTTAGCAGGCCGCGCTCCGTGTGGTAGAGTGCGATGCCTGTTTCGTCGCAGGAAGTTTCGATGCCAAGTACAAGCAATGGGGCGCGGTAGAATTTAGTCTTTTACAATAGAATTCGGCACTGCTATATAATAGCGAGTTTTCTGCCCGTTGCATCTTTCATATATATCATTTTTTCAGCTATTCAAACTCAAGGAAGGGGACTATATCTTCATGACCACTATTAAAGTCAAGGAAAACGAGCCATTTGAAGTTGCCATGCGTCGTTTCAAACGTACGATAGAAAAAACCGGACTGCTCACCGAATTGCGTGCCCGGGAATTTTATGAAAAACCCACTGCGGAACGCAAGCGCAAACTAGCTGCCGCAGTTAAACGTACTTACAAACGTCTGCGTAGCCAGTTGCTCCCACCGAAACTTTATTAGTTAAAGTCAGTCAAAAAAATACAAAATGTTCCATTCTGTCGCTCCCTGTAAGGCAAGATACTTTCGATTGTGACTCTGAAACAGCAAATCACCGAGGACATGAAGGCCGCAATGCGCGAGGGCGATAACAGGCGACGCGATGCCATACGGTTATTGCAGGCTGCAATCAAACAGCGCGAGGTTGATGAGCGTATCGAACTGGATGACGCGGCAGTCGTTGCGGTAATTGAAAAAATGCTCAAACAGCGCAGGGACTCCATCGCGCAATATGAGGCTGCGCATCGTCAGGATCTGGCCGATGCAGAGAAATACGAAGTGGGTGTGCTGCAAGTTTATATGCCGACAGCATTAAGCGAACCCGAAGTGGAGGATGCAGTGGCTGAGGCAATTTCCGCTATGGGCGCTAAGGAGCAGCAGGACATGGGGCGGGTGATGGCGGTACTCAAGCCCAAGCTTTCCGGACGTGCCGATATGGGCAAGGTTTCTGCGCTGGTCAGGAAAAAACTCGTTATCTGACGTGTTAAGCGTTGATATCTGAGGCTGCTGCATCAGGTACAAATACAGGTCTCGTTGTATGTGAGCGTGTTTCTTTGCATTTTTGGAAAACGTCCTATAATCAGATCGTCCCGGTGGGTTTCCTTGATCTTTGCTCCGTTCGAAAAATTTATAGATTTTATCCGTCTTAGATGATTTCACAATCATTCATTCAGGATTTACTCACTCGGGTAGATATCGTAGACGTCATCGAACGTGATGTGCCGCTCAAGAAGGCTGGTGCAAATTATATCGCCTGCTGTCCATTCCACAGTGAAAAAACGCCTTCTTTTACAGTGACTTCCACCAAGCAGTTTTATCATTGTTTCGGCTGTGGTGCACATGGTAGCGCCATCGGATTCATGATGGAATATGGCGGCCTGAATTTTGTCGAGGCGGTAAAAGATCTCGCGGCGCGCGTCGGGATGCAGGTTCCCGTTTCGGAACCGGATTTCCGCTCCGGAGTGTCGGAACCCGGATCCCCATCTTTTTTGGAAGAAGATCCGCAAAAAATAAAAAATTCCTTGAAGGATTTGCTTGAGGCACTGAATATTGCCGCCCGGTATTATCGCGAGCAGCTCAGGTGTTCCAAAAGCGCCATCGCTTACCTGAAAAAACGCGGCTTGACAGGGGAGACTGCCGCGCGTTTCGGGATTGGCTATGCCCCGGCTGGCTGGCAGAACCTGGACGCCGCATTTCCGGATTACCTCGGCAAAACACCGACGAGTCCTCTGGTAGAGGCGGGTCTGGTGATTGAGAACGACGATGGCAGGCGCCATGATCGTTTCCGCGACCGCATTATGTTTCCCATTCTTAATCTTAAAGGAATGATTGTCGGTTTTGGCGGACGAGTGCTGGAAGGGGGAGAGCCCAAGTATCTTAACTCCCCTGAAACACCCCTGTTCGAGAAAGGCCGTGAACTATACAACCTGTTCGCCGCGCGCAGGGCGATTCGCGAGGCGGGACGGGTAATCGTGGTCGAGGGGTATATGGATGTCGTGGCGCTTTCGCAGCACGGCATCGAATATGCGGTAGCCGCGTTGGGGACCGCTACCACGTCTTATCATCTGCAAAAACTTTTGCGCCACACAGATAATGTGGTGTTTTGTTTCGATGGGGATAATGCAGGCAGGAAAGCAGCGTGGCGCGCGCTGGAGGATAGTCTTGCACAGCTGGTGGACGGCAAGAACGTCGGGTTTCTCTTCTTGTCTGAAGGTGAAGACCCCGATAGCTATGTCCGCAACTTCGGCAAGGAGGCATTCGAGGGATTGCTCAAGCAGACATTGCCTCTATCCGTTTTCTTGTTCAGGGAGCTGTCGGCTCGCGTCGACCTGACTGTCAGCGAAGGCCGCGCCAAGCTAGTGCAGGATGCAAAACCGATGCTGGCACGCGTGGCGGCACCAGGGCTTGCGCTGATGCTGTTAAAGCGGCTGGCGGAGATCAGTGGCGCGACACAGAAGGAGCTGGAGGATTTACTGAAGATCAGGCGTGCTTCATCCTATTCGACTCATAAAACGGTGGAAAGAGCGCCCCGTCCACAACCTGCCTCGCCGTACCGCTGGCTGATACAAATACTGTTATACGATCCAGGGTATATCCGGAAGCTGGATAGAGACCTGCCTGTGGAAGGTCGGGAGTATGCCGAAGAAATAGCGGCGTTGACGACACTGGTTGAATTTATCGATATCCACCCCCATGTTGGAGAGAACACAGCAATACCTTCGGCTATTACGTATTTCCAAGATAGCCCCCATCGCACGCTTCTCCAAAAGGCGGAGAGCGAAACGCTCATGTGGGACAGCAATATAGATCTCGAAGCGGAATTTGCCGGCGCGCTGGCTCTATTGCGGGAAATAAAACGTAAACAACGCATGACAAGGCTGCATAACCAATCCTTAAATACGCTCACTCCAGAGGAGAAACAGGAGCTTCAGCGGTTGGCAATACGTTGAACGAGGGCAACAAGCCAAACAGCATCGCTGAATGTTGATATAATCGAAAAATTTTACGTCATGGTTAGCCATCAGCTGGCCAATTAATGTGGAAATCGACATGGTAAAAGTAAAAACACAAGCCAAAGTGGCGGTAAAAGCCAAATCGAAGACTGCGACCCCAGCGGCTGCTGCGGGTCGTCCCACCGACAAAGTCAGGATGCCGGGGAAAAAAGAAGCCGGCGGCAGTGCCAAGAAGTTACCCAGGGGAGCAGCGAAGACCCCATCGGGAAAAGTCGCTGCGGAGGCGTTGGAAGCTAAAATTACCGCAGCTGCAAAATCACCTGCCAAGGCAGCCGACGTGACCGAGATCGCGAAGGCGGTTATGGCAGTCAAGGAACCCGGCCTGCTTTCCGTAAAGCTGGCCAAGGTCAAGGCAGTAAAGGAAGGTAAGGCCCAGGTAAAAGATTCCGAGAAACCGCTGCTCGCGCCACAGGATATCGAGGCGCGGCGCATGCGCCTCAAGAACCTGATCGTACAGGGTAAGGAGCGCGGCTACCTGACCTATGCCGAGATAAACGACCATCTTCCCGACGATATGCTGGATGCCGAGCAGATCGAAAATATCATAAGCATGATCAATGATGTAGGGATCTCGGTTTACGACGAAGCCCCGGACGCCGAGACACTGCTGATGTCTGAAACCGCACCGACCGTGGCCGATGAGGACGTGGTGGAAGAGGCTGAAGCGGCGCTTTCAACCGTGGATTCCGAATTTGGCCGTACGACCGATCCGGTGCGTATGTACATGCGGGAAATGGGTTCGGTAGAATTGCTTACGCGCGAAAGTGAAATCGAAATCGCAAAACGTATCGAGGACGGATTGAAGCATATGATCCAGGCAATTTCTGCCTGCCCGACCACCATTGCCGGCATCCTCGAGCTTGCGAACAAGGTGTCGCGGGATGAGATGCGCATTGATGAGCTGGTGGATGGACTGCTGGATCCCAATGCGCAGGAAATGGTCGGCGAAGAAATCTCCGACGAATCGCTGGAGCAGGAGTTAGGTGCTGAAAATGCCGAAGATGAAGATATTGCTGCGATAGCCAGCGCAAATTTACTTAAATTGAAGAATGATGCACTGGAGCGTTTCTCGGTGATTCAGCAGGCGTATACCGAGATGCAGAAAGCGTTGGCAAAAAAGGGATCGACAAACAAGGCATATAAAGACATTCAGGAAGATATTTCGGCTGAACTCATGGCCATCCGTTTCTCGGCAAAAATGGTCGAGAGGCTTTGCGACACCCAGCGCGGCCTGGTGGATGAAATGCGGAGCTATGAGCGCAAAATCATGGAATTGTGCGTGACCAAGGCGGGAATGCCGCGTAACCATTTCATCAAGGCATTTCCAGGTAACGAGAGCAATTTCGAATGGGTGGAGCAGGAGATCGGGGTTGGCAAACCCTACAGCCAGACGTTGGGACGCTACCAGCCGGCCATCGTTGAGCAGCAGCAGAATTTGCTGACGCTGCAAAAGCAGGTGGGCATTCCCCTCAAGGAGTTGAAGGAAATCAATCGCCGCATGTCCACCGGCGAGGCCAAGGCTCGCCGTGCAAAGCGTGAAATGACCGAAGCCAATTTACGGCTGGTAATTTCCATCGCCAAAAAGTATACGAACCGCGGATTGCAATTCCTTGATCTTATCCAGGAAGGTAACATCGGGCTCATGAAAGCGGTGGATAAATTCGAATATCGGCGCGGCTACAAATTTTCGACTTACGCTACCTGGTGGATTCGCCAGGCCATTACGCGTTCCATCGCGGACCAGGCGCGCACTATTCGCATCCCGGTGCACATGATCGAAACCATCAACAAGATGAACCGTATCTCGCGCCAGATTCTGCAGGAAACCGGGCAGGAACCGGAACCCGCGCTCCTGGCGCAGAAAATGGAAATGCCCGAGGAGAAAATCCGTAAAATCCTCAAGATTTCCAAGGAGCCGATCTCCATGGAAACCCCCATAGGGGATGACGAGGATTCCCATCTCGGCGATTTCATCGAGGATTCGGCCACCATGGCGCCAGCGGATGCGGCGGTCTATGCCAGTCTGCGCGATGTCACCAAAGATATACTGGATTCCCTGACACCGCGCGAGGCGAAAGTGCTGCGTATGCGTTTCGGTATCGAAATGAATACCGACCATACGCTCGAGGAGGTAGGCAAGCAATTTGATGTGACGCGTGAGCGCATTCGGCAGATAGAAGCCAAGGCGTTACGTAAACTGCGCCATCCTTCCCGTTCCGAGCGCCTACGCAGTTTTCTGGATACTGAAGGCTGACCGGTTTTCGGTATGATTCCTGTTTTGGTTTTTGAATGGGTCTGTAGCTCAGTCGGTTAGAGCAGGGGACTCATAATCCCTTGGTCGTTGGTTCGAGTCCAACCAGACCCACCAATAAATCATAGGCTCACGGATAACAACCGTGAGCCTTTACTTTTAACGGGACACTCTAGGGGCATTTGTTAGCAAGCATGCGTTCTTCCAATGCGTGATGGCTTGCGCGTCGTTAGTCAGATATCTGATCCGTTGCGTAGGCTTCCGTGCACAATACGAAGTCTCCACTTGGCGTATCGGGATATGGCGCTTCACTCTATATGCGACTTAATAGGGGACTTGCTCGCATACCCTGAAGTGCAACGGTGTCGGGGACTTATTTTGCGTGAGGGCTTTGGGTGTACTATCCAATCTATGGATGAGCTATGATGGACTCGAAACATTATTAGAAGCGTTTACAGGGTTTGTTATAAATTGATATTTTGAATTCTAAGGCAAATTTCTTTTGGATTATCCACGATTATTATGATTAAAAGTTGAGTTAACAATATGTCCAAGCCACTGTTTGATAAGATAGATTTCTGAAATGAAGCCGGCGATGACGTCGATCCCGCTGAACTAACCACATATTTCGTGGAGCAAGATATTTTCCGTAATATGCTTGATCACAAAAATAGACTTACGATTGCTGTTGCAAAAAAAGGAATCGGTAAGTCTGCATTGATACAGTGGTTGTCATATCAGATCTCGCAAACTCAATCTGAGGCGCTCATTGTTAAATGCCGAGGCTCGGATATCACTAGGGCTCAGTTCAATCTCAAATCGAAGCTTGAATCTCCGAACGACCATATTCGCGATTGGATGATCCGACTCTGTGCAATAGCGAATAGGCGGATCGCTTCCGAGATAGGCTTTGCACTCACGGACGATGCAATGACGATAGTTGAGACAGCGGAATTAGAGGGATTTAAACAAAAAAATCTCATAGGCGCTCTCACTACGCGTTTTACACGCTTATTGGGGAAACTCGCCCCCCAATCAAGTAAGGCCGGAAATGAAGTAGAGCTTTTAAAGCGAGCAGAAAATCGTAACCTTTGGATATTGATAGATGATTTGGATGCTACGTTTCAAAATACCCCAGAGGAATGCTTAACAATTAGCACCTTTTTCTCTGCTTGCCGCTACCTTACACAAGATGTCAAAGGGGTGGCGATTAGGGTAACTATGCGTGCAAATGTTTGGTCAGTCATTCGTAGATATGACGAATCGCTAGATAAACTCGAACAGTATGTTCATGAAATCAAATGGGAAGAATCGGATTTCAGAAGGCTCTTATATCGCCGCATAAAAAGCCAGTTAGATGATTTAGGCGCACCTTATCCCGCTATTAATGGACGTTCCTCTGAGGAGGAAAGAGAACAGCAGTTCATCCAGTTAATTTTTGTTCCACGCGCCGAATGGGCGGGAATAAATGTTCAGATTTATCGTCTTATTTATACTTTGTCTTACCATAGGCCGCGCTGGGCAATTCAGCTTTGCAAACTCATGCAAAAAGAGGCGCGCGCCACGAGAGATACTCTCCTTACAAAAGGGCATGTCGACGCGGTATGGGGGGAATATGGACTTAAACGGATCGCCGATTTAGTTGCAGAACACAAGCATCAATGTAAGCAGATCGAAGAACTTATTAATGCGTTCCGCGGAGCGAAGCATCTAATGTCGCGCGATCAGCTAGTAGTTTGGGTTAAACACCATATAACAAATCATCTCACACCCTTCATAAATGGGGTAGCGGCTAATTCTCCGTTGGACGTAGCGCATATGTTATATGAGATTGGCTTCATAGTCGCACGCAGTGAGGATATCGAAAGTTACGAGCACTATTCGTTTGAACTTATGCCGGATTTTCTTTCCTCACGTACAAACGACGACTTCGGTATGTCATGGGAAATTCACCCTTGTTATCGTGAGGCGTTAGATATCGTTAAACTGAATAACGCAAAGCGGGAAAGGATGAGACGGGCTCGAAAAAATGCTAAAGGGCAATGAGTGATTGAAACACCTGTCCCGTCAAGTAACTATTGTGCGCGCTCATTGATTCGTTAAGGCTGCTTCTAGGCTACCCCCGATTAAGAGTAGTTTACTTATATATATCAGCGGGATGTTTTTACCGACTTAGGTCGCGTCTTTCGAGCCTCGCTCATGGCCCCGTCCGCCCTACCTTAAATCATACTTCGTCCCAAGTTTGATGTTCACCGTAGCAAGCAAGGTAACTGATGGCATCGCAAATCCTATATATCCGATATCTGCGTCGCAGCATCAAAGCATCAAAGAAGGACTTATTGCCTCGTGCGCGCAGTGACATTCAACGGCTCAGACATGCACACAATCTCACTGCAAATTGTTCCCTAGCCATATCTGATACCGCTCCACGATACCAATAGCGCTCAGAATCTCCGTCAAACGGGTGCTGTTACGAAAGCCAAAAGCTCCTTCGTGCGGATGATTCTGCCCCGTAGATGACCTATTTGCGTATTTATAATATATAACAGGATAAATAATAACGTTATTTTCCATAGAAGCAGGGGATTCTATATTCCCTGCTGATGCTAGACGTGTTGACCTGCAGCTTCCCTAAGAACTTCGGGTCTGCGTTCGGCGATAGCGAGTAGAGTCTTGGCTGCGCCGCTGGGCTGGCGTCGCCCTTGTTCCCAATCTTGCAGGGTTCGCACAGACACGCCAAGCAGCTTGGCAAACTTAATTTGCGACAGCCCGGATTTTTTTCGTGCGGATATGACGGGCGACATGACAATACGACCTTTTCTGGCTGCCATCTGGCGCACCGACTCCAGCAACTCAGCGCCGAGGTCGCGCTGTGCGTCACGTTTTTGCAGTTCTGTTTCGGTCATGGGCATGTTATCTCCTCCTTGATTGCTTTTAATATAGGTGCAGGAATATTCTCGTGCTCGTTTTTTGCATAAATCAAAAGTAGCCAGACTGTTTCATCCTCAAGCATGTTGTAATAGATCACACGCACACTACCGCTTTTACCGATTCCTTTACGTGCCCTACGTATTTTGCGACAACTGCCAGAGCCGCGCATGACGTCACCGGCGTTATAGTGTTCTGCAATCCAGACGGAAATGCTTCACGCTCGTCTTCTATCAAATAGTCTCTGGCATAGCGGCTGAAGACTTCAGTTTCTGTAACGATGAGCATAGGTATATCATACGGCACTGCCGTACCATGTCAAGTTAAGCAGTAGAGGTTTTGGGGTAACTAGGCGTTTCGAGCAGCTGGATTGATATCGGTGCATTTGAGAAAATGGTCAGTAATTTTCTGCATTGGTTCTCTAAATTGCTCTACGTTGTCAACAGCGATTTAAAATTGATACGGTTTTTTATCAAGAGTGAGTGTCAGGGAATCGATTTGACGAGCCCTTCGAGCGGATTAGCCAATTCACGTATATTCATAAGTCGGGCAAGTTATGCTTGTGATGCGTGCTCAATTCGATTATCTTGAAGATTGCGTTGCTGCGTGGAATATTGCCTGGGTTGATACTGAAACGTATCCAATTTGAATTGCCGGAAAACCGGGTTCAATAGTCGGTGTCGGCGGTAAACGCTAGGCTTTAGTCTATTCTTTATTGATCCTATCAAGACTGGATGTCGGATTCGACTTGCCAGTCGTAACTTGCGATAGCCATTATGGAGTCACCGCAAGCTTCAGGCGAGGAGCATGCCACCGTGGCTTCGCCGCCCACAATATCTACGGACAAACAGGCGCCGCCGGTATCGATGGACGATACGCTGCCGGTTGGTGCCGTGCTCGGCGATTTCGAGGTTGCCGGGCTGATCGGCGAAGATGGCTTCGTTACCGTTTACTACGTTTACGACCGCGCGCTGCAGCGTGAAGTCTTTCTCAAGGAGTACCTGCCTTCAGGGCTTGCGGTACGAAGAGATGGTGCATTGGTTGTGAAGTCGGCACAGCAGGCCGACGCTTTCCAGGCAGGCTTACACGGCTTTCTCGATGAAGCAAGGCTGCTGGCGCGGCTTGATCATCCCTCTCTCCTCAAGGTTCACTGTTTCTGGGAGACCAACGGTACCGCGTACATGGTTACCCCATGTTACGAGGGGTTTACGCTCGCAGAAACCCTGCGTCAACGCGGGGGCGACCGCCCAAACGAGCGTTGGCTCAAGCACTTGCTCGGACATCTTCTTGACGCGTTGGCAGTGATGCACAAGGAGAACTGTTTTCACCGCAGTATCACGCCCGATAATATCCTTATTCTTCATGATCGCAGGCCGCTGCTTCTCGAGTCCGGCGCTGCGTGCCGGGCTATCGGCGATGTGACACAAAATCCGGCAATCATATTGGAGCCAGGTTACGCCGCGATTGAGGAATACCCGGGGCTAACCCCGATAAAACCGGGAGCATGGACCGATATCTATGCCTTGGCTGCGATGGTGTATTTTGCGGTAATGGGGAAGGCCCCCACCCCGGCCGTGGCGCGTATGACGTCCGATCCACTGGTGCGGCTTGAAGAAGCCGCGTCGGGGCGTTTTTATGGGCCTGCATTCCTGCAGGGCATTGATAAGGCGCTGCTGGTAAAGCCTGAGGAGCGTCCGCAGTGTGTCTCCGAATTTCGTAGTCTTTTAGACCTGGCGGAAACCACTCCGGAAATCAGTCCTCCATCAGCCGTGGATACCCAAGCCGTTGACGTGCCCAATTCGTCCAATACACCCAATCCCCCCAGGCGTCATTCATTCAAGGGTCATCCATATGAATCAGAGGATGCCAGTCTTGTTGCGCTCTATGGCATCGGTACTCTTGTTTTTCTCGCGCTCCTGGTCGGGGGATGGTTCATAGTAGAGTCGGGACAAGTGGCGCCCGCGCTCACCATGGCATCTCTGGAGAAAACTCAAACATCCTCTGGAATTTCTGTTCCTGCATCGATAGCTCCCGAGGTTCAGAAGCCTGCTGACACCTCTGCTGCCAAGGATGCCTTAATTGACGATTCGAAGGAAAAGGCAGCAAGCCGGCGCGTTACCGTAGTAAAACCCCAGGCCGGCAAAAAACAAAAATCTCGCCAGCGTAGTCCGGTTAGGTCTGGAACGACGAATCTTGCCAAGAATAGCGCCCTCAAGAAAGACGAAGCGAAGACAATGAAACCCATGCCCGACATCAATGGGCTTTGGACCGGATATGACAATAACAGCAAGCCCAAGCCCAAGTCTGGGAACAGCAATAGTTCACGAGTCAAACCAGGCAATAATAAGAGCCGCCGTGCCGAGACCAAGCTCCAGCATATGAAACCGATGGGCGAATAAATCCGGATATGTGGAACTGAACAGGGTTCCAGCTTCGCGATAGGGCAAACAGGCTGCGATCTTCAATTCGGATCAACGTTCGACCATTTCATGTGATATGTCTTCCGATAAAACGGTGGCCCGGGTTGGCTTCCTGTACTGGAAACGCAAGATCTCCGGCATTCGCTAACATAGGGTTGGACTTGACAATTCTTCCGCATACAACGCCAGCAAGGTTATTACGATATACTTCATTTTCGGGTCGCTGGAGAGAACATGAAAATCCACGAGTACCAGGCTAAAAAGATTTTGCGCGAGTTTGGCATCATTACGCCGCGAGGGATCGCCTGTTTCAGCGCAGAAGAAGCGGTGGAGGCTGCGAGGAATCTGGAGGGCAGCGTATGGATGGTTAAAGCGCAGATTCACGCCGGTGGACGGGGCAAGGGCGGCGGAGTGCAGGTGGCGAGGTCACTTGACGAAGTGAAACAATTCGCCGGGAAAATACTGGGCATGACACTTGTTACGCATCAGACGGGCTCGGAGGGCCAAGTTGTCCGGCGGCTTCTTGTTGAGCAAGGTGCCGAGATCAGAAAGGAATTTTACGTTGGCATTGTGGTTGATAGAAGCAGTCGGCGCGCCTGCCTTATTGCAAGTTCAGAAGGCGGGATGGATATCGAGGAGGTCGCGGCCAGGACACCGGAAAAGATTCAGAAGCTATTCATCGACCCCTTGATCGGATTAACCGGCCATGATGCTGATAGCCTTGCCAGCGGAATCGGTATCACCGGTTCCGCCGTTGCGGAAGCCCGGACCTTGTTGCAGGGCTTGTACCAGGCCTTTGACAGTACCGATGCCTCGCTGGTGGAAATCAATCCTCTGATACTTGCTGCAGACGATCATATCGTCGCGCTCGACGCGAAAATGAATTTTGACGACAACGCGCTGTTTCGCCATCCCGAGATAGCCGCGTTGCGTGATCTTGACGAGGAGGACCCGGCGGAAATCGAGGCATCCAGATATGATCTTTCCTACATCTCGCTGGACGGCAATATCGGCTGCCTGGTCAATGGAGCGGGCCTGGCGATGGCGACTATGGATATTATCAAGCTCTATGGCGGAAATCCCGCCAACTTCCTTGATGTGGGCGGTGGTGCTACCGCTGAAAAGGTAGCGGAAGCATTTAAGCTGATGCTGCGCAACCCAAAACTGCAAGCCATATTGATAAACATATTTGGCGGCATCATGAGGTGCGATGTGATTGCCGAGGGTGTGGTGGCAGCCGCGCGCGAGGTGAAGCTAAGCGTGCCGCTGGTAGTGCGCCTGGAAGGCACTCATGCGGATCTGGGTAAAAAGATCCTGGCCGACTCCACGCTGCCCATTATTCTGGCGGGCAATATGGCGGATGCCGCGGAGAAAGCCGTGAGGGCAGCCGAATCGCTATCGGCATCTGCGGCAGGAGCGTAGCATGGCTATTTTAATTGACCGGAATACCCGTGTCATGACTCAAGGCATTACAGGTAAAACGGGGCAATTCCACACCCGCATGTGCCGCGATTATGCCAATGGAAAGAATTGCTTTGTCGCGGGGGTGAATCCGAAGAAACCTGGCCAGGATTTTGAGGGCATTCCCATTTATGCTACCGTCAGCGAAGCGAAGCAGGCGACCGGTGCGACTGTCTCGGTGATCTATGTGCCGCCGCTATTTGCCGCTGCCGCGATTGACGAAGCGGTGGATGCGGAACTGGATCTGGTGATCTGCATTACCGAGGGGATTCCGGTTCGCGATATGGTACGCACCTGCTTCAGGATGGAGGGAAGCAAAACCCGGTTGATCGGACCCAACTGCCCCGGCATTATTACGCCGGACGAAATCAAGATCGGCATCATGCCGGGTTATATCCACAAGAAAGGACGTATCGGCGTAGTGTCGCGCTCCGGCACCCTGACGTATGAAGCGGTCGCACAATTGATGGAGCAGGGGCTTGGGCAATCAACCTGTATCGGCATTGGCGGTGACCCGGTGAATGGCTTGAAGCATCAGGATGTGATGAAACTGTTCAACGATGATGATGAAACCGATGCAGTTTTAATGGTGGGCGAAATTGGCGGTTCCGACGAGGAAGAGTGCGCCCGCTGGGTGAGGGGGAATATGAAGAAACCGGTAGTGGGCTTCATTGCAGGCGTGACTGCGCCGCAGGGCAGGCGCATGGGCCATGCCGGTGCGGTTATCTCCGGCGGTAGAGGTACGGCACAGGAGAAGCTCGCTGTAATGGAAGCGTGCGGGATTAAAGTCACACGTAACCCGGCAGAGATGGGCAAGCTGCTAAAATCGGTGCTGCGATAATATAATGAAAGCTCCGCGCCTCTTCTGCCGGCTAATTCGGGGTTATTCAGGGATTTTTTATGAAAAAGGGGTAACAAAGATAATGGCCCTTTTGCAATGATCTTATTCTCGTTGATCTTCGCTCTCCTGCTGGAGCAATGGCGGCCTGCGGGCGATCGCAACCCTGTCGCTTTGCTATTCCTTTCCTATGCTGACAGTCTGGAGCGATATTTCAATACCGGCGTGGGTCGCCATGGAGTGGCTGCATGGATTGCTGCAGTGGTCCCGGTATTGATATTTACAGGCTGGATCTATTATTTATTGTATGGCTTCAATCCATTGCTGGCGTGGGCATGGAACGTGGTGATTCTATATCTCACGATGGGTTTTCGCCAGTTCAGCGACTCATTCACCGAAATCAGGGATGCGCTCAAGAATGGCGATTTGCTTCTGGCTCGCAAACTATTGAAAGCGTGGCGCGGAGTACAAGCGGATGAATTGAGCAGCCAGGAAATTGCGCGGATTACTATTGAGCTGGCACTGATACATTCGCATAGACATGTATTCGGCATAATTATCTGTTTTGCCATTTTTCCGGGACCGCTTGGGCCCGTGCTGTATCGCCTTGCGGACTTGTTGAACGAACGTTGGGGCGGTCACCTGGAACAGGAACCCGATGCATTTGGCCAGTTCGCTGCGAAGGCATTCGAGGTGATAGACTGGCTGCCCGCACGATCGACCGCCGTGAGTTTCGCCATCGCCGGCAATTTCGAGGATGCGGTTTATTGCTGGCGTGCACAGGCTGCATCATGGGTTGATCATGCTCAAGGAATCATTCTGGCCAGCGGTGCCGGCGCCCTCGGAGTCCTGCTGGGAGATTCGCTGCGTGACGCCGGGGGCAAGTACTATCGCCCGGAACTCGGGGTGGGCGATGAAGCCGACATGGATTTCCTGCAGAGTACGGTTGGCCTGATCTGGCGTACCCTGGTTTTGTGGCTTCTGCTACTTTTGCTGCTTGAGATTGCGAGTTGGATAGGGTAGAAGATGAGCGGATTACTAATTACCGGATTGCTTACGCTGCATAATTAAACCACCTTGAAAGACTTCCTATGCCAGAACCATTAGTGATCGCCAATTCCCGCCATGAAATCGCTTTGCTGCCTGGCCTCGCCAATCGGCATGGGTTGATTACCGGTGCAACCGGCACCGGCAAAACCGTTACGCTGCAGCTATTGGCCGAACGGTTCTCATCAATTGGCGTGCCGGTATTTATGGCCGACGTCAAAGGCGACCTCGCAGGTCTTGCTGCTCCAGGCGCGGGTTCGCAGAAAATAAAAGAGCGGCTCGCGCAACTCAAGCTTGATGAGCCGCAATGGGGAGCTTGTCCGGTCACGTTCTGGGATATATATGGAAAATCCGGACATCCGGTACGTGCGACAATTTCCGATATGGGGCCGCTGCTGCTGGGCCGGCTATTCAATCTGAACGATACGCAACAGGGCGTGCTGGCATTGGTATTCAAGATTGCGGATGATAATGGATTGCTGCTGCTCGACATGAAAGATCTACGTGCGATGTTGCAGTTTGTCGGTGATAACGCAAAGAATTTCACTGTTCAGTATGGCAATATTTCAGCTGCGTCGGTGGGTGCAATCCAGCGATCGCTGCTTGAAATCGAGCAACAAGGCGGCGATAGTTTCTTTGGCGAGTCGATGCTCGATATCAATGATCTGATGCAGACCGATCGAGAGGGCCGGGGCATGATCAATATTATGGCTGCAGACAAGCTGATGAATTCGCCCAAGCTGTATTCGACGTTCCTGCTGTGGATATTGTCTGAACTGTTTGAGCACCTGCCGGAAATTGGCGATCCCGACAAACCGAAACTGGTGTTCTTCTTTGACGAAGCCCACCTTTTGTTCAACGAAGCACCCAAGCCGCTGCTTGAGAAAATCGAGCAGGTGGTGCGATTGATCCGCTCCAAGGGAGTCGGGGTATATTTTGTGACACAAAATCCGCTGGATGTTCCCCAGAGTGTTCTGGGTCAGCTTGGCAACCGCGTTCAACATGCGCTGCGTGCATTTACGCCGCGCGACCAGAAAGGCGTCAGATCCGCAGCTCAAACCATGCGCGCAAATCCCGACTTCGATACCGAGAAAGCCATTACGGAACTCTCGGTCGGCGAAGCGCTTGTATCCCTGTTGGATGAGAAAGGTAGTCCCGGTATTGTTGAACGTGCGTTCATCTTGCCGCCCGCATCCAGAATAGGTCCGGTGACCGAGGCGGAACGCACAGCCATCATCAAATCATCGGTTATTTTTGGCCACTACGAACAGGTAGTGGATCGCGAATCGGCCTATGAAATAATCAAAAGCCGCACCGCAGTCAAGCAGGCGCCTGAGAACGTGGCAATGCCGCAGGGAGACGGGGCAGCGCAGAACGCCCAGACGGGCGGAATGATGGACATGCTGGGTGATATGTTTCTCAGCAAGACCGGCCCACGCGGCGGATATCATCCGGGTATTCTTGATTCGGTCGCTAAAAGTGCGGCGCGTTCGATTGGCTCGCAGGTCGGCCGCGAGATCTTCCGGGGAGTTTTGGGAGGTATCTTCGGTGGCGGGCGGAGGCGTTGATCACTTCAATATATAACAATACTGTGTAGACGTCGGGGCGGAGTCAGCGCGATGGGTGGTAGGCTGCCGTTAGCCTTAGTGGATGGTTAACCGAAGACAGCTTTGTATCAGGAAGGGGAGAGTGATGCGTCTGATCGTAGCGGTTTTTTTTATTTTTATAGTTGTCGGCTGTACCACGACAGGGCAGAGCCAGCGCCCGGCGGGACCGTTACCGCCAAGTACCCGGCCCGCATACAATCTTACCGGCTACTCGGCCGCCTTCAAGGATGGCTATATCGATGGATGCGAAACCGCCAAGAAAACGTCTTACGGACTAAAGGATGAGCGCCGTTTTTCTGCCGACAGCCAGTATCGAATGGGCTGGAACGACGGATTCGGCGTATGTCGCAGTAAACGATAAACCTTCGCAGCAGATACCCGGGCCTGGCGAGATTACTGCAGGCTGCGTCTTCGCGATAAATGTAGCGCTTTCCGGCGATACTTCTGGCGCACCAAACCGCGAAAAAGACGCAGGTAACGTGTTATACGCGGGTGAGATATAATAACGTTTTTTGCAGCTTGCCAATGAAACGTTTACTTCCATTATTGCTATGCCTCTTTGCGCTTCCCGTTGCCGCCCAAAAATCCCAGTATGACGTGGCGCCCCCTCCTGCTCTGTCCGTAGCTGCCAAATCTTATATTCTTACCGACTTTCAAAGTGGGCAGACCTTGGCCAGCCAGAATGTTCACGAACGCGTGGAACCTGCATCGCTTACCAAGTTGATGACCGCACATGTGGTTTTTTCAGCTCTTCAGCAGAAGCGCATCACGCTGACCCAAGTCGTGCCCGTGTCGGATCGAGCCTGGCGCGCACAAGGCTCGCGGATGTTTGTCGAACCTGGCAGACCCGTGACGGTTGACGAATTAATACGCGGCATGATCGTGCAGTCCGGTAATGATGCATGTATAGCGCTGGCGGAAGCTGTCGCAGGTTCGGAGGGTGCCTTCGTGCACATGATGAACAAGGAAGCGGGACGGTTGGGAATGAAGAACACTCGCTTCGCAAATTCCACCGGGCTTCCGAATCCCGAGCATTACACGACTGCTTACGATCTCGCTTTACTGGCAGCAGCCATGATCCGTGATTTTCCGGAGTACTACCCGCTTTATTCACAACGAGAGTACACATACAATAAAATCACCCAATCTAATCGCAATCGTCTGCTGTGGCTCGACCCCAACGTGGATGGTCTCAAGACAGGCCACACCGAAGCTGCCGGTTACTGTCTCATTACGTCAGCCAGGCGCGGAGAGCGGCGGTTAATTTCGGTGGTGATGGGTACCGATTCCGATAATGCGCGTACCATGGAAAGCCAGCGCCTGTTGAATCATGGGTTCCAGTTCTATGATACGGTGCAGCTGTATCGGAAGGAGCGTGAGGTGATTGCCATCCATATATGGAAGGGCGCACAGAACAAGCTCAAGACGGGGTTCGGCCACGATGTTTATGTCTCGCTTCCCAAAGGCCAGGCTGATAAGCTGAAAGCCAAGATGGAGTATAAGCAACCTTTGATTGCCCCCGTCAATGCCGGGCAAAAAGTAGGGGTGGTGAAGTTCACGCTCGATGGCAAGGCGATGGCGGAGCACCCCCTGGTGGCGCTTGAAACCGTGGGTGTGGCGAATATGTTCGGTCGCGCCTGGGATAGCATGCAGTTGTTTTTTAATTAGCAGGAACCGGTGCGTATAACGCCCCACTATGGGTTTTATCTAAAAGGATCATCATGATTTATCTCAACGGTGATTTCATGCCTCTCGAGGAAGCCCGCATCCCGGTGCTGGACAGGGGTTTTATTTTCGGTGACGGCGTATACGAAGTAATCCCCGTGTATTCTCGCAAGCCTTTTCGCCTGGCCGAACACCTGCTCCGCTTGCAGCACAGCCTTGATGGCATTCGCCTGCAAAATCCACATTCCGACGATGAATGGAGCCGTCTGGTGGAGCAAATCATAGTCCGTAACGAAAGCGATGATCAATACCTTTACCTTCATGTCACCCGTGGCGTGGCCAAACGCGATCATGCTTTTCCGAAAGGAGTCATGCCCACGGTATTCATCATGAGCAACCCGCTGCTGGCGCCGCCAAGAGAGTGGCTCGTTAACGGAGTTGCCGCCATTACAGCCAGCGACAATCGATGGTTGCGCTGCGATATTAAGGCCATTTCGCTGTTGCCCAATGTGTTGTTACGGCAAATGGCGGTTGACGCTGGTGCGGTGGAAACGGTGCTGCTGCGCGAAGGTTTTATGACCGAGGGTGCGGCCAGCAATATTTTTGTGGTAAAGAACGGCACTTTACTGGCTCCGCCAAAAGATCATTTGATGCTGCCCGGTATTACTTATGACGTCGTACTTGAACTGGCGGTAGCCCATGATATTCCGCATGAGGTGAGAGCGATTTCAGAGTATGAGGTGCGTACCGCGCAGGAACTCTTGTTGACATCCTCCACCAAGGAAATCATGGCCATCACTCATCTTGACGGCAAACCGGTGGGCGACGGCGAACCCGGATCAATGTTTTCCCTGCTGCACCAGCTCTACCAGAATTACAAGACCACCATAATGCGGTGCTGAATGTTGAACATCTAAAAAATATTCACGCTGTGAGTACGTCCGATCAGCCCTCCTTAATCAAGTATCCCTGCGATTTTCCCATCAAAATCATGGGACGGGTGGATGGCTTGCCCGTAAAACCGAAGGTTCGCCCGGAACGCGACGCTGTTTCGCCTTTTATCCGGGATGATTCTGCCGCTGGGGCAACGATGTATGGGCGGCAGGATTTCGTACAGAGGGTGATGATGATCGTGAAACGTCATGCTCCCGATTTTGATGAGGCAAGCCTGGAGTTCAAGCTCAGCAAGAAGAATACTTATCTGAGCCTTACCTGCACGGTTCGCGCCATTTCACGCGCACAAATGGATGCGCTATATCAGGAGCTTTGCGATTGCCCGATGGTGGTAATGGTACTTTGAATTCCGCCTCCTGAATGCTTCGGGGACAGACGTCCGGAGTACGAATTTATGCTTAAGCAAGAGACTGAAAAATCCAGCGCCAAAATCAGATATGCCGGCTTGGTGGATTATGTATCCACCTGGCAGGCAATGAAGAATTTCACCATAGCTCGCACGGAGGGCACGCCTGATGAAATCTGGCTACTGCAGCATCCTCCGGTTTATACCCAAGGCATCGCAGGCAAGCCGGAACACCTGCTCTACAACGACGGCATTATCGTGATCCGGACCGATCGTGGCGGACAAATCACCTATCACGGTCCCGGCCAGATTGTTGCCTACCTGCTGCTGGATATGCGCCGCCTCAAACTCGGCGTGCGCGAACTGGTCAGAAAGATTGAGAGCGCCGTGGTAGACTTGCTGCAGGATTATCGCATCGAGGCAGAGGGGCGCGTGGATGCCCCCGGCGTGTATGTGGCTGGCGCCAAAATCGCGGCGCTGGGTTTGAAAATAAAGAATGGCTATTGCTATCACGGTCTGGCGCTCAATGTAGACATGGACCTGAGTCCATTTGCCGCAATTAATCCCTGTGGCTATCCGGGTTTGCAGGTAACTCAAACCCGAGACCTCGGGATAACGGACGGGCTGGAGATACTGAGCAGTAAACTTGCGGATAAGCTGCAAATGAGGCTTGGAGAAGCCCGAAAATTCGAGGATATGAATTTATTGAATGACACTATCGAGGACCGAGCTTTCTTGCCATGACAATTGAGTCCCGCCAGAAGGGTGCGGCTAAAACTGCCCGTAACCCAATCAAGATTGAACCGCAATCCCAGGGTGAATTGCTGCGCAAACCATCGTGGATCCGGGTGCGCTCATCCAACAGCCGTGAGTTCTACGAAGTCAAGCGGATTTTGCGGGAGCAAAAACTCCATACCGTATGTGAGGAGGCTTCCTGTCCCAATATCGGCGAGTGTTTCGGCAAAGGTACCGCGACCTTCATGATCCTGGGTGATCTTTGCACCCGCCGGTGTCCATTCTGCGACGTGGCACATGGCAGGCCGGCGCCGCCCGATGCCGATGAGCCATTGCATCTGGCACAATCCATTGCCGCCATGAAGCTTAAATACGTTGTCATTACCAGTGTCGATCGCGACGATCTGCGCGATGGCGGCGCCCAGCATTTCGTGGATTGCATACGCCAGGTCAGAATCCATTCGCCGCAGACAAAAATAGAAGTTCTCGTACCCGATTTCCGCGGACGACTGGAAGTCGCCCTGGAAAAATTATTCGCGTCTCCCCCTGATGTATTGAACCACAATCTTGAAACCGTGCCGCGGCTCTACAAGCAGTGCCGGCCTGGTGCGGACTATGTGCATTCACTCAGGCTGTTAAAGGATTTCAAGGCGCGTTTTCCAGGAATACCTACTAAATCCGGATTAATGCTGGGCTTAGGGGAAACCGATGAGGAAATTCTCGAAGTGCTGCGCGACTTGCGCAAACACGATGTCGAGATGCTTACGATCGGTCAATATCTGCAACCCAGCATTGGACATTTGCCTGTGTTGCGCTATGTATCGCCGGATGGGTTCAAGGAATTCGAACGTGCCGCGATTGAGATGGGCTTCAGCAATGCTGCCTGTGGTCCGATGGTGCGCTCAAGTTACCATGCCGACCAGCAGGCGCATGAAGCTGGCATCGCATAGCTACTGATAATAAAAGCATCGATTCAACCCCATAAAATATAACGGCAGGGTTTTTGCGAATAATAAAGCGAGCATTCAACCGGAGTATTTTAATGCGTACGATCATTGCTCTTTTTGTTTGGCTTTTTGTTTCAATGCCCGCATTGGCTACGGGGATCAGCGCCCTTTCGGAAGAAGACGCGGCCAATGGCCTGAAGCAAGCACTCACTCAAGGCGCTGGGGTTGCGGTGAACAAGCTGGGGGTGGCGAATGGATTTCTTAAGAATCCTGAAGTCAAGATTCAATTGCCCGGGGCCTTGCAACAAGTGGGGGGAGTCATGCGTTCCTTGGGCATGGGTAAATATGCCGAAGGGTTGATCGCGGCGATGAATCATACCGCGGAAACCGCAACAGCCGAGGCCGGATCGCTCCTGGCGGATGCGGTGAAAAAGATGCCGGCTGAGGACGCAAAAAAGATCCTGGCTGGCGGCGATAAGGCAGCCACGCAATACTTCCGGGAAACCACTTCAGATGAGCTTTCTCAAAAGTTTCTTCCGATCGTCAAGAAGGCGACGGATCAGGTGGGCCTGCTCAGAAAATATAATGAATTCGCCGGAAAGGGCGCAAAACTTGGCCTGGTGGCAGAAAAAGATGCCAACATCGAAAGCTACGTTACCCAAAAAACACTGGAAGGTATTTATTTGATCATGGCGGAAGAGGAACACCTCATCCGTAACGATCCGATGGGTCAGGAGAACGAGCTGCTGCGGAAAGTATTTGGATCATTGAAATAAGATTCCGGCGCCGGTTAGGGTTCCTGCACCACCCTTGGTTGTATCTTCTGGTAATTTCTTGGCAAGCCAGTCAATCAAGTCCTCGATCATTTTGTCGCTTGCTTCCGTCAAGGCGCGTACCGCGCCTGCGGCATTGGCCGTGGGGGCTGCGCGTTCCACGCTGAAGCTGGTGTTGAGCCAATAACAAGCGAGTGCTGCGCTTGATGAGGCTTGCCCGCAACCTGACGACCGGGCGGCTCCGATCAGCGGTATCGAATACCTGGGTAAATTCCTCCAGTTCAAGCCGCAATGCAATTCGCCCGCACATCGTCATTGGCGCTTACGACGCCGTCGCTGCTGGCGGCGGCGATTCGGCTTTTGATCCGCTGATTAAGCAGGTTGGCGGGTGCTGCCGCCCAGCGGCTGTTCGCGTAGCTATATTATCGGGCAGGATTGTAGTATGCCAGCCGATATTGAATCGCCGGGCTATCCAGCCAGGCGGAGGACGCCGCCGTCACCAGCAGGCTTGCCGGTAGCGGTTGAGGGGATGGGTCAGCTGTGCTGGATGCGGGTTGCAAATCGAAATCGTATATTGCTGCGGGTGCCTGAGCTCGAGGTACTGCACATCCGGCGAGCATCACTATTGCAACAACTGGATATATTCTCATTCGAAAGTTCCTTGAGGCGATACAAAACCATCTTCTCCCGGACCCGGCAACGGCGGCGATCTTCCGAACACCAAACTTCGGGGTTGCTCTTCAAGTTGCAGAAGGAAGCGATCCACGCTTAGGGTGCTGCGTGTAATGCTCTCGGTGGCTTCACGCAGTTTGTGCATAGTGTCGGCAAGTTCTCTCCGGCAGTTTGCGACAGGTTATCAATGGTACTTCCCTGCTGATTTACTTTTGCCATGATCTGGTTAAGGTCGATTACCAGCTGATCGGTATGCTTCAATACTGAACTTGCGTCGGCGGCCAAGCCGGGCAAGGATTTGAGTCTGGGCTCCAGTTGGCTGACGGCGCTGCGCAGATGCCCGGTTACACCTTCCGTATTCTCCAGTATGTGCGAGAAGCGGCCCCGATTCTGACCGCTAAGGAGTAGATTCAGCCGCTCTACCAATCCGCTCGTATCGCTGAGCAGGCGTTTGCCCGACTCGGTTATGTTATCCAGTGCGGAGGGACGAAAGGGAATCTGCGCAGGATGGTCTGCGTCTGTGCGCAACCTTTCGGTTTGTTTTCCGTCGTCGTTCAATTGCACGAACGCAAGGCCTGTCAACCCCTGGTAACCCAATTGCGCATAGGCATTGCGGGTGAGCGGCAGATCCTGATCGACAGCGATACGGATGAGAATGGAGTGCGGGTCTTCCGGATCGAGACGGATGCTTTCCACCTTACCCACGCTTACTCCACGATAACGCACCACCGCCTGGGGATTAAGTCCCGTAATCGGGAATTCGGATACGAGGAGATATTTATCGCGCGTGGCGGTTCCGCCGCTGAACCACATGGCAACGGCCGCCACCGCTATACTCAGTAAAATTACAAATAAACCCGCTGCAAGGGCATGGGCACGGTTTTCCATAATGGCTCCCTATAATGCATCGCCGGTATTTCCCAGCGCTTTCTTGCCACGATCGCCGCGGAAAAAATTTGTGATAAACGGATGATTTGCGCCAACCACTTCCTGCAGGCTGCCCAGCGCCACGATGCGCTGATCCGCCAGGACGGCGACGCGATCGGAAAGCGCTACAAGCGTATCCAGATCATGCGTCGCCATGACGATGGTGAAGGTCAATTCGGTACGCATCGTTTGTATCAGCTTGACGAAGCCATCGCTAAGCTCCGGATCCAGACCCCGGTGGGTTCATCCAGGAAAAGCAATTCCGGATCCAGCGCCATGGCTCGAGCCAATGCAATGCGTTTGACCATGCCGCCGGAGAGCTCGGCAGGCATCTTGCTCACATGCTGCGTTCCGATATCCACCATTTTCAGCTTGAGCATGACCAGTTCGCATATCACGCCTTCATCCAGCGTGTGCAACTCGCGCATCGGCAGCGCGATATTGTCATATACGGATAGTGCGCTGAATAATGCACCTTTTTGAAACAGCACTCCACAGCGGTTGCGCATGGATTGCAATTCTCTACGGTCGTGACCGTGCAGCGGTTCACCAAACACCCGAACCGTACCCTGGCTCGGCATTTCCAGACCCAGCATCTGCCGCATCAAGGCAGTCTTGCCACTGCCGGAACCTCCTACGAGCGCCAGCACTTCTCCCCGGCGCACGCAAAGGTTAATGTTTTTGTGAACCATATGGCTGCCGAAGCGGGTATATAACCCTTCGACCTCGATGATGCATCCTTCGTTCGTCATCGGATTATTGCCCTACTTGAGTCCGACGTTGGAAAAAACAATGGCGAAAATCGCATCTATAATAATAATGACGGTGATTGCGGTCACGACTGAATTTGTGGTGCCTTCACCCAGGCTTTCCGCATTGGATTTGATCCGCAAGCCGAAATGACAGGAAATCAGTGCAATTACCATGCCGCAGACAGCGCCCTTGCCCAAACCCAGCTACAAATTGGCAACTGGTACCACATCCGGCAGTTTATTCAAAAAGAACTGATAACTCAGTCCCAGCCGAATTTCAGCGACCACCATTCCTCCTATGAGTGCGACGGTGCTGGTCCATAACACCACCAGCGGCATCGCGATTCCCAGCGCCATGACTTTCGGGAGAATCAGCCGCAGACTATGGGGTATCCCCATTACGGTCAGCGCATCCAATTCTTCGGTTACTTTCATCACGCCCAGCTGCGCGGTCATGGAAGAGCCGGAACGTCCGGCTACAAGTATTGCAGCAAGCATCGGGCCAAGTTCACGGATGACGCTGATGTCGAAAATATTGATAATGAATATATCGGCACCAAATGACCCTTCCATATTTTCTATGCGAAGATACTTTATTGGCTGGAATGAATATTCCTGTTTGTATTTTCATCGAGAGGTGAACGAAGTCTGGACAATTTACCGTAGTAGAACTCACTCAAGGTTTTGCGGTCAACCATCGGATGCTCGCGGTTGCTTGAAATAAGAATAAATGGCGCGATCCTTCTTTCAACCCGGCGTGGAACGCAGCCGGAAATTCTTCTGGTAAGCGTTGCTGGTAAATTCCGATGCCAGTTCCCTTTTCCTCCATCTGTCATATCCAGTTCTTATCCACAGCCTTTATGTGCGGGTGACGGAAATTTTTACATCCCGGCCCGGGCCGTCTCGCTGGAACAGTTATAAGTAGCTGTATTACGCGGCTTGACATAGCTTGGCATGCTATTTGCTTTAATGCAATTGCACCAATAACAAAAAAACTCATCGGAGATAAAAATGAAAAGAATATTCGTAAAAGGGGTGTTAGCAGTAATGATTTCGGGCTTGGCCGGTACTGGTACAGCAGCCGTAATAAAGTGGGATACGGAAACGGGTTCAAGTTCGACTTCAAGAAGTTGCACAAGCGGAGTAGGGAATAACTGCACCTTTACCAAAGGTGGAGAGGTTCTCAAAGCCACTGCTTATGCAACGAACAACGATTCAGGTTCGGGCGATTTCAACAAAGCAACAATCAATGTCTACGATGGCGGGATCGGTGTGAAGAACGCCAGTGATAGCAATGAGACCAGTTCCCCGAATCATTCAATTGATAATTATGGCAAAGATGATGTGGTGGTCTTTCAGTTTGCCAGTTCGGGGTTTGATCCTGAAAGTTTCATGATCGGCTGGAAGGACGGGAATAATGGCGATACAGATGTCCGTGCTTGGATTGGTGGAGACAGTCTTGCTGCGGGATACGACTTCACAGGGGTTGGTTTCTCAGATCTTGCCAGCCTGGGCTTCACTCTGTTCACTTTCAACAATGTTGCCATTGATACAGCCAAGAATTTTAATACCGCGCTCACCGGTCAATATTTGATTTTTGCACCTGCACTTTATAATACAGGAGGCGCTGATCGTAATTATGACTATTTCAAGCTCAGCCAGATAGCCGCTCAGTATGTAGGTCCTCCCCCACAGCAGCCTGATAATCCGGTATCGGAGCCCGGTACGGCAGCCCTTCTTGGCATTGCTTTCGTCGGTTTCTGGGCGAACAGGAGGCGGAAAAGTAACAAGGGTCACGTTCTCCCTCTTTTTTTATGAGATATCTCTAATCCAGAGAGAAATGAATGGAGCAGGGAGGAAGGGAAATAATAATAATAATGCAGGAATCATAATAATAAGAATGGCAAAATCAGGAGCAGAGTAATATTTTCAAAATACGAAAATGTTGCTTTGATCCTGATTATTTTTTCGTCCGACTCCTGAATGGCATTTCCATTGCCGCTCCATTTCTTGGGGCATGCTGCGCTAACCCCGATTTACTTCCAATTTTTTCTGGCGGAGAGCAAACAGGGGCGAAGCATACTTTTCAAGAAATGCGCGCCTGTCAAAGATATTCCTTCGCTAATGTTGATGATTTGAGGACTGCGCAGTAACGCGAATTTGATAAGCTTCGTGGCACGTACTACATTTTTTCATCGACTCGCTCAATTGGCGAAGCGTATGCTTGGGGTCCGTCAGGGATTCCGCGTCACTGGCTATCTGGTCGAAATCCTTATGGACCGACATGCCTAGCTGCATGAATTCCTTCGGCAATATCGCCTTGAGATGGCCCTCGGCCTTGTGCGTCATGCCCATACCCAGCGAACGTGCATGACGTGCCACGGCTGCCATATCTTCTCTTAAAAGTGCATCCAGAATATTCTGTGTTCCCGATAGCAAAGCCCGCATTTCGGTGAGCACATGATCCCGCTGGACTTCGTTAAATGGAAGGGTCTGGCGCGTTTATCAATTTCAGCTGCCGCCGCCGTAGCGCCTGTAAAAACCAGCGCAATGGCAAGTATCTTTCTCAAATTAATCTCCTGTGCAAGGTTGAGGTAGAGCCTGGCCGAACTAAGGTATTGAGGAAAGGAGGAAAGGAGGAAAGGAGTTTTCCGGGATCCCCGGCTTCCAAGCTCAGCAGTCAACGGATGTCTGACCTCAAAGATTTACATTGATTCAAATCCATTACGTGTTTATCGGTATTTATCAGGAACCGCCAGTGTTGTTCCCATACGATCCACGCATCCTGCGGCTCGACCCGCGCGTGGGCTACCACAATTTTTCAGCGGGTTTCTGCTCGGCCATGTGCAGCCTGTCATCGGGTTTACAAAGCGGGAGCCGCTTTATGCACTATATGGGGGCCGCTACTTTTGCCCGCAAATCATGTGCATCGGATCCGGTAATTTCAACCTCGACAAACTCGCCCGGTCTCATATTTTTCGCGTTACTGACATAAACGAGGCCATCGATTTCAGGGGCATCGGCGGCGCTGCGGGCTATGGCTTTATTTTTCTGTATTTCGTCTATCAGCACAGTCATGCGGTGGCCGATTTTCCGGGTAAGTCGCGCGGTACTGATTGCTTCCTGTACCGCCATGAAGCGGGCAAGGCGTTCTTCTTTTACCCCTTCCGGAACATGATCGGCCAGCGCATTCGCTGCCGCACCCTCCACCGGCGAGTAGGCAAAGCAGCCGACGCGATCCAGCTGCGCTGTCTGGAGAAATTCCAGCAGCTCCTCGAACTCAGCTTCAGTTTCGCCGGGAAAGCCGACAATGAACGTGCTGCGCAGCGTAATATCCGGACATATTTCACGCCACCGCTTGATGCGCGCCAGGTTGTTTTCCGAACTCGCGGGGCGCTTCATGGCCTTTAGAATGCGCGGGCTGGCGTGCTGAAACGGTACGTCGAGATAGGGCAGGATTTTTCCCTCGGCCATCAGCGGTATCACTTCGTCAACATGCGGGTAGGGATAGACATAGTGCAGCCGCACCCAGACGTCAAATTCACCGAGGGCGCGCGCCAGCTCGGTCATGCGGGTCTTGAGCGGCCTGCCCTGCCAGAAGCCGGTGCGGTATTTCACATCTACACCATAAGCACTTGTGTCTTGCGAAATTATTAATAATTCCTTGACGCCGGCGTTGACCAGATTTTCTGCTTCCTGCATGACCTGATTGATGGGACGGCTAACCAGGTCGCCGCGCATCGAGGGAATGATGCAGAAGGTACAGCGATGATTGCAGCCTTCGGAGATCTTGACATAGGCATAATGCCTGGGTGTGAGCCGTATTCCCTGGGGGGGAATCAGGCTGGTGTAAGGGTCGTGCGGCTGAGGCAAATGCATGTGTACTGCCGCCATGACTTCCGGCAGGGCTTGAGGGCCGGTGACTGCCAGCACTTGAGGATGGGCTTGTTTGACTACATCACCCCCTTCCTTTGCGCCCAGGCAGCCCGTGACAATGACTTTGCCATTTTCCGCCAGCGCTTCGCCGATGGCATCAAGCGATTCCGCTACCGCGCTGTCGATGAAGCCGCAGGTATTGATGATCACCAGATCGGCGTCTTCATAAGTAGAGGAAGTGTCATAGCCCTCGGCACGCAATTGAGTAAGAATTTGCTCGGAATCGACCAGCGCCTTGGGGCAACCGAGAGAGACGAAGCCGATTTTTGGGGATAGAGTCTTGAGAGATGGCATGGATTAATATCGGGTTGCGAATAACGGATAAAATACCAAGGATATATTCTCGGCATATGAGGGATTGGGCTGGGTTAAAGATTCCGGTTTTGGGAAACCATAAAAATTCAGGCGTGATGAGAGAAGAGGCTTCCGGCCAGCCAGATGGAACTGATGCCCAGCGTGATTAGCGCAACCTGCTGAACGGTTGCGGCGATTTCCGGACGTTTATGCAAACCGGGAATCAGGTCGGACATCGCGACATAAATCATGCTGGCCGCGGCCAGCCCCAGCAGCGACGGGATGAGGTGATTCATATCCTGAAGCATGAAGTAGGTCAACAAGCCGCCGATCAGAGTGGCCACGCTGGATAAAAGATTAAAAAGCAATGCTTGCCGACGCGTATAGCCCGAGTTGAGCAAAATCAGGAAATCACCGGCCTCCTGGGGGATTTCATGGGCGATTATGGCGATTGAGGTGACAATGCCTAGTTGTATATCCGCCATGAACGCTGCGGCAATAAGTATGCCGTCGACAAAGTTATGAAACGTATCGCCCAGCATGATCATCATGCCGCTGCGGCCATTATCGTGATTATCCGCAGCCGCAATGATGGGGACGCCATGCAGAGGATCGTGGACCTCGCATTCTTCCACATGGCAGTGCCGCCACAATACCAGTTTTTCCAGAATAAAGAATAACAGGATGCCGAACAGTACTGTGGCCGTCATTTGCGCCGGATTTTTTGAAAGTTCGAGCGCCTCCGGCAATGCATTGAGAAAAGCGGCCCCCAGCAGTGCGCCGATAGCATATGAAACCAGCATTTGTACCCACGAGACACGTGTATTGAGTGTCAGCGCGGCAGCGAACATTACACTTAATGTTCCGCCAAACAGGGTGGTGACGATGATCCAGGCGAGAATAGACATTAGAGGCAATTCATGGAAAACGCGGATTATACGCTTTTGCAGGGAGGCAGGAATCGGCGCGTCATAATGATCATATGGATGACGTCAAGATGCAGGGTATCGGCTAGCAGCCTGTCGGATTTAAAGGAAATTGGCTGAAAAAGTGTCTGGCTGGTCTACATTTCGCCGCTTTCTGCTCACAAAGGCCGATAGAACAACGATTGGCCTTCAAAATCGTCAAAATCATCAAAATCTATCCACACCCTGTCACATTTTCGCTTCGATTCTTCAAGTCCGTCAGGCTGCCAGCCAGATCAATCCAGCCATCCGGCCCGTGTTACCGTCACGGCGATAGGAAAAAAATCTCGCCGGGTCGCTAAAGGTGCATTCGCCTCCACCGTAAATTTCGATAATTCCGGCTTTCACCAATCGCTGCCGCGCCAATAGAAAAAGATCGGCTAACCATTTGCTGTTGGGAGCATGGTGCGGTATGAAGGCGGAAGCAGACTCCGTGTCGTGCTTGATAAAGACTTGACGCACCTCTTCGCCTACCTCGAAATGATGCGGCCCTATTGCCGGACCGAGCCATGCCATGATGCGGGTGTTTATACCGCTTGTCTGGACTATCTCCGATACCGTGCGTTCAATCACCCCCTCAGCCAATCCGCGCCAGCCGGCATGGATTACGCCAACCATGGTGCCGGCATGATCGCATAATAATATCGGCAGGCAGTCGGCGACAAGTACCGCGCAGACAATGCCGGTACATCGGCTGAATGCGGCGTCGCCATCACATGGAATTGTGCGTTCATGGACATTGAGCATGACAGGCGTCGTGCCATGCACCTGTCTCAGCCATTGAGGCTCGTCCGGCAAAATGCGGCGCAGCACGGCGCGGTTTTGCCTTACGGCTGGGGGAGCGTCGCCCACATGATCGCCAAGGTTGAGGCTGGTGTAGCGTCCACTGCTGACTCCGCCATTACGCGTGGTAAACAGGGCTTTCACATTGCCCGGCGCAGGCCAGTCAGGAATGATCCAGTCGTTCATACCGGAGGGTTGACGGAAACGGAGTTCTGGTCCCGATGCTGCCGCAGCATCGACAGCAGCTTGCTCATATCTTCAGGCAATGCTGCTTCCCACGTCATTTTCTCTCCGTGCTGCGGATGGGACAATTCCAGCCTTTGTGCGTGCAGTGCCTGTCTTGGGAAACCGGCGATCAGCCGTCCGGTATCTTGTGCGATCTTTTTTGGCTTGCCCCCATAAACCGGATCGCCCGCAAGGGGATGGCCAATGGAATGCATGTGCACGCGGATCTGATGTGTGCGTCCCGTCTCGAGGCTGCATTGGAGCAGCGTGCAGCCATCAAATTTTTCCAGCACCCGATAATGGGTTTGCGCCTCCTTGCCGCTTCCGGTCACGGCCATTTTTGTACGATGCACCGGATGTCGTCCCACCGGTGCATCAATCCATCCGTCAACCAGGATATCGCCCAGTACGAGCGCCAGATAATCGCGCTTCACAGTATGTTTTTGTAGCTGCCGCACCAGGCTCGTTTGCGCTTCCAGGGTTTTCGCTACCACGAGCAGACCACTGGTGTCCTTGTCCAACCGGTGAACGATGCCCGCTCGCGGCACTGCGCCTAATTGCGCCGCGTGATGGAGCAGCGCATTCAGCATGGTGCCCTGCCAGTTGCCGCTGCCGGGGTGAACGACAAGGCCGGCAGGCTTATTGATGACCATAAGCACATCATCTTCATGAACTATATCTAGCGAGATGGCTTCCGCGGCATAGGCGGTCTCAATGGGAGGGTGCGATGGGGAGACCCGGATCTTCTCTCCACCCCACAATTTCTGCCTGGGGATGGCCTTTCCGCCCTCCACATGGATCCGATTTTCCAGAATCCAGGTCTGCAAGCGGCTACGCGACCAATCAGGCAGCAGGCGTGCCAGGGCCTGATCAAGCCGCATTCCGGCGCAATCGTGCGGGATTACAAGTTCGATGACCGTTTCAGACGATTCAGGGAACATAGGCTTTGCGCTATAATGAATATATTCGTTTTTATTTAGCAGTGAATTCATCATGCCACGTAGTGTAGTCTTATTTTTAGCGTTGCTGATATCGGCATGCGGCCTCTTGCCGAAGAAGGACATAGACGAGGATTCCAAGAATTGGTCCGCAAGCAAATACTATTCCGAGGCGAAATCGGAAATGAACAGCGGAAATTATTCTGCTTCTATTAAATTATTCGAAGGCCTCGAAGCACGCTATCCCTATGGACGCTATGCGCAGCAGGCACAGCTCGAGATTGGCTACGCTCATTATAAGGATGGAGAGCAGGCTACGGCCATTGCCGCCGCTGATCGCTTCATCAAGCTGCATCCGAATCATGCGAATGTGGACTACGCATATTATCTCAAGGGATTGGCGAACTTTAATGACGATATCGGGTTGATGGGTATCGTATCCGAGAAAATCCTCAAGCAGGATATGAGCGAGCGCGATCCGAAAGCGTCACGGGAATCATTTGAGAATTTCAGGGAACTGATTACCCGTTTCCCCAAGAGCAAGTACACGCCTGATGCGTTACAGCGAATGAAGCATCTGGTAAATGTCGTGGCTTTGAATGAGGTGCAGGTGGCGCGCTATTACATGCACCGAGGGGGCTACGTTGCCGCCGCCAATCGTGCTCAATATACCCTGAAGGAATACCCTCAGACGCCGGCGACGGAAGAAGCGCTATTCATTATGATAAAGGCTTATGATGCGCTGGGAATGACCGACTTGCGCGACGATGCCGAGCGTGTAATGATAAAAAATTTTCCTAATAGCCGTTTTTTCCCAGACTGGACGACAGCGAGCGGCGAATCGTGGTGGAAATTCTGGTAGTGCGGGAAACAGAGCAATTCCGTGTCATATTATGCAAGTGCATGCTTCAAGCGCTGACCTTTCATAAGCTCATCAGTTGCTGGCCGACTCATCTTCCAGGTGTACTGCCATGACATCGCGGCCGGCATGATGCAGTACATTATTTGCGGTCGACCCCAGCAATAAGGCGAGCCCATGGCGCCCGTGCGAGCCGACAACAATCAGATCGATATGCTCCTGTTCGGCAACTCGAACGATTTCCTGTCCTGGCACACCCCAAACCATCCATCGGCATGCCCGGTCAATGTCGAGCTGATTGCCGATTTGCATAAACTTGAATTTCTCTTCTTCCAGCAATTCATGTGACGACTTTTCATACAGAGGAATGAGTGTGCCATAGGCCGTATCCGGCATCGGAATATTGTCCAGGACATGGATAATGCTCAACTTTGCATGAAAAACGTTAGACAGGTATTTTGCTTTCCTGGCGACATGCTTGTCATGTTCCGAAAAATCCACCGCCAATAAAATATGCTGATAGCTATCCATGGCTTCTTTTTTGAAAATCCGATCCGGCGTTCGCTGCTACGCATTTTCCGGAGTACGACCAACAGGCAAGTGCCTATCAATTCCTCGAAAAAAGGGTCATCGCAGTTCAAGAATTTTCAGCAGGCTTCCCGCAGTATTGTAAAACTTTGTAAGTATAGCTCAACGAGGCGTCCGGCCGATGTAGAATTTCAGCTGTTCCCACGTGCAATGGACTGCTGAGAATCAAGCATTGTCCGTAGTACTTTCCATACATTTTCCACAATTTTTATTTGTGCGTGAGCGTTCGGATGTATGCCGTCTGCCTGAAAGAATTCACGCTTGTCGCCAAAGCCGTCCAACAGGAATGGAACCAGTTTGAGCTGATGACGTTTCGCCAGCTGCGGATAAATATCCTGAAACTTTTGCGTGTATGCTATGCCATAATTGGGTGGCAGCTGCATCCCGGCCAACAGCACTGCAGCTTTGTTTCGCAGGCAGGCTTCAATGATTGCTTCAAGGTTGTCACGAATGGATTCGATGGACGCACCACGCAATCCGTCATTGCCCCCAAGCTCGATAATGACGATGTCCGGCCGGTGGGTTTTAAGCGCCTGCTCGATACGATTGCGTCCACCCGATGCGGTTTCGCCACTGATGCTGTTGTTAATCAGGTAAGCCGGGGATTGCGTTTGCAGCCTTTTTTTCAGCAGACTGACCCATCCAGCTTCCTGCGGCAGGCCATAGCCTGCAGACAAACTATCACCGAATACCATAATAGTCGTGGTTGCGGATTTGACTGCAGGTACGGGCGCGCCTGCTGCACCTGCGTTGGCGGGTAGCGTATTTAAAAGTATACACAGAATAACCAGGAAATTTTTCATGTCGGATAACTTTGTAATAAAGCCTATTGTGCAGGCAACTGCCTTGACCAAGCAAGTCAGCACCGGTGAGGTACAGCTTACCATTCTGGAGGACATCAATCTGGAAGTAAATGCAGGCGACTCCGTTGCCGTGGTGGGAACATCAGGTTCGGGCAAGTCGACTTTGCTGGGACTGCTGGCGGGATTAGATACTCCATCCAGCGGCAAGGTTCATCTCGATGGCGAAGATATTTTCTTGCTGGATGAAGACGCCCGGGCGGGGTTGCGAGGGCGCATGCTGGGCTTTGTTTTCCAGTCATTCCAGTTATTGCCCGCATTGACAGCGATTGAGAATGTCATGTTGCCGCTGGAACTTGCCGGCGCAAGCAACGCCGGCATCGCTGCATTGGAATTACTGGAACGAGTCGGGCTGGGAATGCGCCTGAAGCATTATCCGAGGCAGCTTTCCGGGGGAGAGCAACAGCGAGTTGCCATCGCGCGCGCGTTTGTGACTCAGCCGCAATTATTGCTCGCCGATGAACCTACCGGCAATCTGGATTCCGCCACCGGTGCACAAATCATAGAACTCATGTTTGAGTTGAACCGTGAACGCGGCACGACGCTGGTTCTGGTGACGCATGACGAGGCTATTTCCAGCCGCTGCGCCTGGCGAGTACGGCTGGCGGGGGGGAAGGTCGTAAATTGACTGGATGCAGAGATTCCAACCGGTACAGCGGCGTTGCCAAGGCATGTACCCAGGCTAAAAAATGCCACTTCGCCTTTTTGCCGGGAACCGGACAATATCCTGGAAAATTTTTTTGATGGAAGTTATTTCTCAAGTAAATCCCCCGTCACGTACTCATCGTCGACCGAGAATCACGATGATTGGCGCATTGGTGGTTGTATTGGTTGCGGGCGTATGGGTCTGGCGCAGCCAGGTTGGCACGACAGATGCGATGCCCAAGAAAAAGGACAAGGTGGTTCACGTCGTAACTGCCGTGGTCAAGCAAACCAACGTATCCGTCATGCTTACGGCGAATGGGAAAGTATCTCCGCAGCAAACGGTCGCGGTGCGGCCGCAACTCAGCGCCGTGATCAGATCGGTGCATATCCAGGAAGGGCAATTCGTACGCCAGGGAGAAAGATTGTTCACGCTCGACGCGCGTACCGAAGATGCCAATCTCAGCAGAACGGAGGGGCAGTTGGCCAAATCCCGAGCCGATCTGAGAAATGCCGAGCGTAACCTCAAGCGTCAGCGCGAGTTGTTTCAGCAGCAGTTTATTTCAGAGGCTGCGCTTGAGGTAGCGCAGAATCAGGTCGATAGCCTGCGCGGCCAGTTCGCGGTTGATGAGGCAACCGTACGGGCAACGCGTGTTGCGCGTGGTTTCAGCGAAATCCTGGCGCCCATTTCCGGCCGTACGGGTGCTATTGCGGTGTATCAAGGCAGCCTGGTGCAACCGGATGAAGCCTTGGTGAATATCACGCAAATTGATCCGATCAATGTCAGTTTTAACCTGCCGGAGCGGGAATTTGTGCCTTTGCAAGAGGCACTCGCCAAGGGCGAAGTGGCTGTCAACGTCGAGCCGGACGGGACCGGCGGGTCGATCCGAAAGGGACGGTTGATATTTATCGATAATGCCGTGGATACGGCAAGCGGCACGATTGCCCTGAAAGCAGAGTTTCCCAATGCGGACAGCCACCTCTGGCCGGGTATGTTCGTAAAAGTAACGCTCGCGCCGCGTACGCTGAACGGCGCATTCACGGTTCCGGTACAAGCTGTCCAGAACGGCCCGGAAAGAAAGTTTCTTTATGTAATCGATAATAATAACAAGACAAGTTCTCGCCCTGTCGAAGTGCGTTTGATTCAGAATGAATATGCTGTGATAGAGGGAAAGTCCATCGTCCCCGGTATGCGTGTTGTGGTGGAGGGTGCGCAGAATGTGCGCCCCGGCAGTGTGGTAACGGAGGCTACGGATGGAAGTGGCGACGCTGACGAAGGATGAGGGCAGCAGCGTATCCGGGCCGCCCGGCCAGGGTCGGCAAGTGGATCGACTGGGCAGCGAATAGCCAATGAATCTCTCCGAGCTATGCATTCGCCGCCCGATTATGACGGTGCTCTTATCCGCTTCCGCGGTGGTCGCCGGTATCATTGCGTACGGCGATTTGCCGATCGCCGCACTGCCGAGTTACGACTCGCCCACAATTACCGTAAGTGCAGCGCTACCGGGCGCGAGCCCCGAGACGATGGCTTCCTCTGTGGCTACGCCACTCGAAAGGCAATTTTCGACCATCTCCGGTCTTTCGGTGATCAGTTCGGCAAGTACCCTCGGCAATACCACCATCACCCTGGAGTTCGAACAGGACCGCGATATCGACAGTGCCTCCATAGATGTTCAGGCGGCATTATTGCGTGCTCAGCGGGCCTTGCCGACGGAAATGACCACGCCGCCGTCCTACCGCAAGATCAATCCGGCCGATGCACCCATCCTCTTTCTTACCCTGACATCCCCGTCAATGTCGCTACCGGATTTGAACAGTTTTGCCGAGGATCTTATTTCTCCGACATTATCCACGATTACTGGTGTGGCACAGGTTCAGATCAATGGCCAGAAAAAATATGCCGTACGCGTGCGTGTGAACGCCGAAGCGCTCGCAGTCCGCAATTTGACGCTCGATGATATTGCCGCCGCGCTGCGTACCGCAAACGCCAACTCTCCGATCGGCACGCTTGAGGGGCCGCGCCAGACACTTACTATCCAGGCGAATCGACAACTCAGCAATGCGACTGAGTTTTCGAAACTGATCGTCGCGACATCCCCGCTCGGCAATCCGGTACAACTCTCCGAGGTGGCGGAGGTTGAAGATAGTATCGAATCCGTAAAAACAGGGAGCTGGGTTAATGGCGAACGGGCGATCACCCTCTCCGTCCAGCGCCAGCCGGGGGCCAATACCGTTTCCACTGTCGACGCCATCAAGGCAGCAATTCCAGAATTGGTCGCCCAGATGCCGTCATCCATCCAGCTTAAGCTGGTCAGTGACCGCTCAGTTTCAATCCGGGAATCCATCCACGATGTGCAGGTTACATTGGCGATAACCATTGCCCTCGTCTTATTGGTGATTTTCCTGTTCCTGCGCAAGGCTTCCGCTACATTGATTCCGGCGGTTACGTTACCGATTTCATTGCTGGGAACTGTAGCGATGATGCGCGTTTTCGATTACAGCCTTGATAATATTTCGTTGCTGGCCATCACGCTTGCGGTGGGGTTGGTGGTGGATGACGCTATCGTAGTGCTCGAAAATATCGTACGCCACATCGAAAAGGGCATGGCGCCTCTGCAGGCCGCATTGCAGGGCTCAAAGGAAGTCAGCTTTACCATCATCTCGATTTCCCTGTCGCTAGTCGCGGTTTTTATCCCGATTTTTTTCATGCCGGGCGTAATTGGCCTCCTTTTTCACGAGTTTGCCGCCGTCGTCGGAATTGCCGTCCTGATGTCGGCGGTGGTGTCGCTCACATTGGTTCCCGTAATGACCAGCCGCTATATTACCGGGCATGAGTCGGAAGGGTTCAGCCTGAGATGGACCGAGTGGTTCGAGCGCGGATTTGCAAAAGTATTGGCGGCTTATGAACGCATACTTGATTTGGCGTTGCATCATCGCCGCATTGTGCTGGGTATTGCCATTGGGACCTTCGTTGCCACGGGCGTATTATTCGTGATCCTGCCCAAAGGTTTTTTTCCTACCGAGGATATCGGTCAGGCGCTGATCACGGTGGAGGCGGTTGAGGATATTTCATTTCCCGCCATGACCGAATTGTTGCAGCGTACGGGCGATGTGATTCGCGAGAATCCTGCAGTCGATACGTTGATTGTCAACGCCAGCGATAGCAATAGCGCCCGGCTGTTCATGACGCTCAAGCCACGCAGCGAGCGCCCACCCCTCGACAAGATCATCGAGAGCCTGCGTCGTGATGTGAGCGTTATCCCCGGTGTAAGCGTCTTCATAAATCCTATTCAGAATCTCAGGCTCGGTGGCCGTACCAGCAAGAGCCGCTATCAATATGTCATGCGCAGCGTGCGTGCCGAAGGGTTGCGTGTCTCGGCCGACGGCCTTATGTCGCGCATGCGCGAAGAGCCTATTTTTCGCGATGTCACCAGCGACTCGCAATTGAAAGGACTGCAGGCAAGGCTCGATATCGATCGCGACAAAGTCAACCTGCTGGGTGTGCAGATGGGCGATATCCGTTCCGCGCTCTATAGCGCTTTCGGCGAACGTCAGGTCTCAACCATCTATACTTCAACCGACAGCTATCAGGTTATTCTTCAAGTCAGCGCCGAAGATCGCGCCGATGAAAGTGCTTTCAACAAAATCTATCTGCGCACCAAGAATGGCCTGCTGGTTCCCCTCTCCAGCGTTGCGTCAGTCAAACGCGAGGTTGGACCGATTGCAATCAATCATGCGGGGCAACTCGAAGCGTTGACGATTTCGTTCAATCTTGCGCCGGGTGCGTCCTTGGGCGATGCTTCGGCCCGTATCGACCAGTACAAGCGCGAACTGAATCTTCCGACGAGCGTTCTGACCAACTATGCGGGAGATGCGGCGGCATTCCAGTCTTCGCAGGCGAGCCAGGTGGTATTGATTATCGCTGCACTGCTGGTGATCTATGTACTGCTCGGCGTGCTGTATGAGAGCTATATCCACCCTCTCACGATTCTTTCCGGGCTGCCTTCTGCGGCAGTGGGTGCACTGGCAATGCTGTGGCTGTTCAATATGGAATTATCCATCATAGCGATGATCGGTATCCTGATGCTGATCGGCATTGTCAAGAAGAATGCCATCATGATGATCGACTTTGCGCTCGATGCGGAGCGCGATGACGGTATGGCGCCGTACGATGCGATCCGGACCGCTTGCCTCCTGCGTTTTCGGCCGATCATGATGACTACTCTGGCTGCCTTGATGGGCGCGCTTCCCATCGCGCTCGGATTGGGGGCAGGTGCCGAGCTGCGCCAGCCGCTGGGCCTTGCCGTGGTGGGGGGATTGTTATTTTCGCAGGTGATCACACTTTTCATTACACCGGTAATCTATCTTTATCTGAATCGCTTTTCAGGCAGCGGACCGCTCAAGCTTGAAACGGATCGGGAATCGGGACATCCTTAAGAATCGCTGTCGGTCCGTGCCGGGTCGATGCGCACGGTAACTCCCTCGAAATAGGAAGGGGATATTCCAGGCTTGCAGGTTATGGCCGGGATTCACCTTTCCCGCAGTAATAGCTGCAAGCGCCCCACTTGCAGGTTCTTGGCGCTGTAAATCTGGATGCCGGCCCGGCTTTTGATGTCCTGGTGCGCGTGACATCGCTTAAAATTCCCGCATGTGCCCTGTATAAATACCGATATTTCGGACAACCGTGTATCGGATCGACATTTGTATCTATAGAATGTTTTCATGAATATTATCGGACTTTCTTTCCGCATGCTTCGCCGCGACTGGCGGGCAGGCGAATTACGCGTACTCGCCTTTGCGCTGGTGATCGCGGTGGGCGGCATGACTACGGTAGGGTTTTTCGCCGACCGGGTGCAGTTGGCGCTTTCCCGCCAGGGCAACCAGTTGCTCGGCGCAGACCTGATCGTTTTTGCTGACCATCCGCTGTCCCCGCAATATGCGGAGGAGGCGAAGCGGCTTGGGCTGAATGTTTCCACCGCGCTTAAATTTCCCAGTATGGCGGCAAAGGGAGAAAGCAGCCTCTTGACAGAGATCAAGGCGGTGACTGCCGGTTATCCCTTGCGGGGTGAATTGCGTATCAGCGAGGATTTCGGCAATGTGGCTTCGGCACGGATTACGCGTATCGCTAATGCAATTCCGGCGCCGGGATCGGCGTGGGTAGATGAAAAGCTCATGATTCGCCTTGCCATTAATCGGGGTGACACGATTGAGCTCGGCTCGGCACATTTTACGGTTACCGCGCTCATAACCCAGGAGCCGGACTATTCCATTGGTTTTATCAATCTGCGGCCCCGCATCCTGATCAACGAGATCGATCTGCCTGCGACCGGGCTGGTGCAGCAAGGTAGCCGGATTGGCTACCGGCTGCTGGTCTCGGGGGATTCCGGGCAGGTGGAAAATTTCCGGATATGGGCTCAATCGCGTTTGACGCTGGGAGAAAGAATCGAAGGCATACGCGATGCACGGCCTGAAATAAAGGCGGCGCTGGAGCGGGCAGAGAAATTTCTCAGTCTGGCCGCCCTGGCAAGCGTGGTTCTGGCTGCTGCTGCGGCAGCGCTTGCCGTGCGCCGATTCACGCAGCGCCATCTCGATGGCTGTGCCGTGATGCGTTGTCTCGGCGCAAGCCAGTCGGCGATGCTGCGCCTTTATCTGTGCCATTTCGCCACGCTGGGCCTGATTGCCAGCGGAGCAGGCTGCCTGCTCGGTTTTGTCGCACAGCAAGCGCTGGCTTTCTGGCTTTCGGGATTGGTGGATGCAGAATTGCCCTGGCCTAGTGTGTGGCCTGCCGTGCACGGGCTGCTGACCGGGCTGGTGTTATTGTTGGGTTTTGCGTTGCCGCCCTTGCTCAATTTGCGGAGTGTGCCTGCATTGCGCGTATTGCGCCGAGACATCGGAGCGTCGAATGCCCACAGTTTGACGGGCTATGCGCTGGGCCTCGCAGCGTTGTTAGTATTATTCCTGTGGAAAGCTGGCGACGTGCGTCTGGGTGCTTCGGTCATGGGAGGATTCGCCGCGGCGATAACGGTTTTCGGTTCACTGGGGTTTTTGCTGGTAAAAGCCTTGTCACATATACGAGGTCAGACGGGGGGTGCTTTGCGCTATGGATTGGCAAGCATCCGGCGGCGTGCCACTTCCAGCGTAGTCCAGGCGGTGGCACTGGGATTGGGGCTGATGGCACTGCTGGCGTTGACGCTGATCCGGGACGATTTGCTGCAGAACTGGCGCACCAGTTTGCCACCGGATGCCCCCGATCATTTCTTGGTAAATATTCAGGAAGACCAGTTGAAGCCGCTGGCAGCCTTTTTTTTACAGCATCGGATCGCTCAGCCGCCGATTTTTCCAATGGTTCGCGGACGCCTGACAGCGATCAACGGCAATGCCATTGCGGCGGAAGGGTATTCCGATATCCGCGCAAGGCGGCTGGTTGAGCGTGAATTCAACCTGTCGTGGGCGGAGCAAATGCAGAGCGACAACCAGATTATCGAAGGCCACTGGTGGAAAAACGAGGATAAAGGAAAAGCGGTAATGTCGATGGAGGAGGGCATAGCGAAAACAGTAGGGGTTAATCTTGGAGACACGCTGACTTTCGATGTGGCGGGCAGTACGTTTTCCGCCAAGATCACCAGCCTGAGAAAGGTGGACTGGGACACGTTTCGTGTCAATTTTTTCGTGGTGATGCCACCTGGCATTCTGGAAAAGTATCCGGCCACTTACATCACCAGTTTTCACCTGCCGCCGGAACGCATGGAAGTGACAAATCAGCTGATCAAAGCTTTTCCAAATCTGCTTGTAATAGATGTGGCGACCATCATCAGTCAAGTCCACAAAGTGATTGAGCAAGTGGCCAAGGCGATTGAATTTGTTTTCCTGTTCACATTATTGGCAGGATTGGCGGTGCTATACGCCGCGATTGCCTCTACTCAGGATGAGCGTATTCAAGAGGCCGCCATATTTCGTACATTAGGGGCAAGGCGTGGGCAATTGGCGCGCGCCTGGGCGGCTGAATTCGCCATACTCGGCGGACTGGCTGGTCTTTTCGCCGCGGCAGGCGCCAGTGCGCTGGGCTATGTGATTGGTGAGTATGCGTTGAATTTGACCTACACTTTCAATGCGTCGATATGGGTAACCGGCCTCTTTTCGGGGATGATAGGGGTTACCGTCGCTGGGCTCATGGGAACGCGCTCCGCACTTTCAACACCCCCACTCATGACATTGCGGAAAATTTAACCTGAATCCGACCCGGTAGCGAATTCATCCGAAGGGTGAACTCCAAGTTTGAAAAACTCTTTGTGGACCAATTTTTTTAAACAGAAGATGAACGGTCAACTGCCGGATTCAGGGTGATGTGTCGGCGAATTGCTCATCTTGATATGGACGCTTTCTATGCGTCGGTCGAGTTGCTGCGCTACCCGGAACTGCACGGGTTTCCTGTGGTGATCGGCGGACGGAGCGATCAGCAACCGGCGTTCCTCAAAAATGGAAAACGGGTTTTCGCACGGATGCGGGATTATGCCGGACGGGGCGTGGTGACTACGGCTACTTACGAAGCCCGCGTTTTCGGAATCTCTTCCGGCATGGGTCTCATGAAAGCCGCACAATTGGCTCCCGACGCGATCTTGCTGCCTGCCGACTTCCGGGCCTATCGCCATTACTCACAGCTATTTAAAGCCGCCGTCGCCGGAATTTCCCCCTGCATCGAAAACCATGGCATCGATGAGATCTACATCGACTTAAGCGAACTGGGCGATGAGACGCTGACGCTTGCCCGAAAGATCAAGCAGGCGGTACGGGACGCTACCGGCCTTTCTTGTTCCATCGGCGTGGCACCCAACAAGCTCTTATCGAAAATCTGCTCAGACCTTGAAAAACCGGATGGGCTCACCATCCTGAGCCTGGCAGATATCTCAACCCGAATCTGGCCTTTACCTGTCAAAAGAATTAACGGCATTGGCCCGAAAGCAACTCAAAGACTCGCGGTACTCGGCATCAACACCATCGCTGACCTGGCGCAAGCGGACGTTGCCTTTCTGCAAACGCACTTCAGCCGCTCCTATGTCTGCTGGCTCCGAGAGGTCTCTCACGGCATCGATAAAAGGCCGGTAATCACGAACGCGGAGCCCAAGTCGATCAGCCGGGAAACCACTTTTGAGCGGGATCTCCATCCTCGCCAGGACCGGACTATCCTCTCAGGAATCTTTACGGCGCTTTGCATGGGTGTGGCGACAGACCTTCAGCGCAGAAATTACCTTGGCCGGACCATCGGCATCAAGCTGCGTTATGCGGACTTTCGCACCGTAACGCGCGACATCACTTTACCCTTTCCTACTGCTGACGCCGCTACGATTCGTCGCGCAGCTGAAGACTGCTTGCGGCGCGTGTCGCTGAATCGGAAACTAAGGCTGCTGGGCGTGCGGGCAAGCGCCCTATCTTCAAGTCCTAGCGTTTCGCAAGATACCGGTGAATCGCACCAAAGGGAGCTGCCGCTAGTTGTATCAACGCATCAGATTGACCAGCATCGGTAAAAAAAAGCGCGGGGGTTCTTGAGAGGCACAAATAAAATCAGGTGCTTGCGGGAGGGGATGCCGCTCTCTTACGTTGCTGTTTGCAGCTGCTTGCTCAACTCAGGGATTCCGGTTTTTGCGCAGCCAGCGAAAAAAGAATACGTAAATAAAGGCCGGGACGAACGGAAGAATCCACGGGAACATCTGCGCAAGCCATGCGGCATAGAAACTGTTCATGTGGCGAGCCTTGGCCGAAGTGCACGCTTCCGCGGCAGGCAGGCGGCAGGCAAGTTCGATCTCAAGAGACACCTGTGCATGCGCGCGCCAGAGCCAATACGCCATTGATGCCGCAAAAATGATCAGCAACGCCGTAAATAAAGTTACGCCGCTTTTTTGTCGCACTGGTTGCATTTTTCCCACTCCCGCAAGGGAAGCTCGTTGAAGGACAGGAAATTTATTGGGTTTATCGGCGGAGAGAAAACCAGTGAATCCGGTAATGCAACCTCGCCCCGGCCGAATGATGGGCTCCGGGTGAAATGTTGTCAAGCAGGATGCCGGCACGATCTGTGGGATAGGGAATGAATGTGTGTATTGGACAGCTAAAATATCCAGGACCTTAACAGGCCCGAGTGAAGATCCGGCGCTGATGTTGCGATCCACACCGGCAGCGTTTATGGGCGTAGAAGTTCAGGCGTTGCGAAAGCGTGTGTGCTTGACTAACAGGATGGCCAGCAGCGGAAGTATAAAGCCGATTACTGTCACGATAATCAGCAGCGAGCCAAGATCACTATAATCAGCCGGGATGGTGATTTGGCCGGTTGCAGGGTCTTTCACTTCGCGGGTGACCACGAACCACTGGTTCACATACTTGGTCGCAAGCTGCGAGGCTGACAGCGCTAGATTGGTGAAGGAAGCCATTACCGCGAAGAACGTGGCCTTCAGCTTTTCCGGCGCGGAATTGGCGATCCATGCCAGCATCGGAATCATGGCAATCTGGCCTAAAGGGGATTCCAGTGCGGTATCGATAAGGGCAATAAATCGCGCATCCACGACACCACCCGTAAGAGAAGCGGTCCATTCATGCAGGCCGTAGTACATGCCGACAATAGGCAGCGACAGAATGGTTCCGGCGATGGTAAGCGCGCCGACGATGTAAGCAATCGAACGTTCCGCCATGAAGCGCCGGAAGATGAACATTCCGGCGAGGGTGAGGGCGGCACCGACCAGTGACAATATCGCAAGGAACTGCTGGTCGAACCCCAATTGGTCGATCATCCACCATGTCGAGCCGGCGCCCGGGCCGGGTACCGCGCGAAACACAAAGATTACAATCGCCGTGCCCACCAGCGTATTGCGTGCTGCGGGCTCAAGCTCGCCAGTCAAACGCCACATCAGAAACAGCACAATCGCCATGGATACGCAAAAAACAATTTCCTCCCCCCCAGGCGTGCGGCTGAGGCCGACACTCAGCGAGACTGCGGTAAAAGCCAACCCACCACCGAGAATCCACCAGTTGACCGGCGGGGGCTCGCTGTAGCTGCCCAGCAGTGCTTCACTTTCTTCACGGCTATGCCCCCGGGCAATAAGCCGTGTCAGGTCGCGCCGCCGCAGCCAGGTGGCAAACAAAACACCAAATACCGAAACCAGCGGAATTATCAAGGCAAGTTCGTAGACGAACAGGTATGTGGCTGCCTTCTCTGTTTCCGGTAATTCCCCAACCCCATGCAAAAGAAAAACATTCGCCACGGATACCAGAACGCCACCGCTAATAATGGCAACGCGCCCAAGGGTCTGCATGGTGACGTGCATGGATTTGCGATTCTCGGGTGGCAGCGGCTGCCCCTGCTCGCCCACCCTCGGCACGGCTTCGACCGTCATGGCATCCGCAACGACGTCCTGGAGCACATAACCGATGGGTGCGAGTAATGCAGCGGTTACGTACCAGGCTTCCACGGTAGCCATGGCGCGCATCGCGTCGGTATGGCCGAGCAGCCCGATCATGATCAGCAGGCTCAGCGTGATAAGACACGCGCCCAGATATACGAGCAGGCTCTTCCAGCGCCATACCAGATCCACCAGATGACCGAGCGGCATCTTCAACGCCCATGGCAGCATCATCCAGAATCCGAGCGCCGCCAGAAACTCGGCAGAGAGCCCCAGCCGTTCCTTGACGTAAAATGTGCCAACGATTCCCGTAAGGCCGGAAATGCCGGCGGCGGCATAAACCATGAGTGGAGGCAGATACGACAGCCGCATTTCCCGCCCCAGCGCGAAGATGTTGGCATCAAGCCAGCGGCCTAGCAGGGAAAGGAATCCGGTAGCGGGTGCTGCGTTCGTCATAACAATGATGTTCTCATGTCCATTTATCGGATAGGTGCCAGTTGCGAGTCTGCGGAACGCTGGTCCCGGCTTCCACCTGGTAAATGATCGGCTCAGCCAAACTGTTTTCTGAGGCGAGCCCAGTAGGCGGTCGCTACATATCCATTGGCGCGGGTGAGCGTTGTCAGGGCCATTACGCGATATACAACGCTGCGTGGCACTTTCACATTCACTGACGGGTTGAGCAGGTCAGGCGCGATTGCGACCCGTCTCAACGTTTCACCCGCCAATAATATGGGCCACATGCAGGCCAGCCGTTGGCGAATCTCGGAGCGAGGGATCGCCATGGTATAAAACCAGCCTTGCTCCAGATGTTCCATGGCCAGCCCGATAAGCCGATGCAGGATCGGTCTGAATTTCGGCAGATTGGCCTCAACCAGCAAATCGGCCGGTTCCAAACTGGCTTCCTGCAGAAGAGATTCCGGTACATAGCAGCGGCCGTGATGCAGATCGCGCGCGATGTCCTTTACAATGTTTGTAAGCTGCAGTCCTTTTCCGAATCTCACGCCGATGGCCGACATCTTCGCGACATCCCACTGGGCCATCGCCGGCCGGTGCGCACAGACCATTCTGGTCCAGAATTCTCCTACACAGCCGGCTACATAGTAAGTGTACTGATCCAATTCGTCCAGCGTGGACAACGCCGTGAGATGCCCGGCTGACTCCCCGGGAAATCGTGTAAGGTCCATTTCCATCCCGTCGGGCAGTACTTCCATCAGCCATTGGATTCGCTCCTGATCCCCGGCGGAGAACTGCATATACAGTTTCAGGCAGTCTTCCAACCGCTGAAGAAGAATGGCTTCCGCAGAGTCTTTCTGGTGAGGAACGAGCGCGGTTTGAATTTCCTGCAGGACTTTCCAATCGATGCCAGCGGTTGCGAACTGCGCACGGAACTGATTAAGGTATTTCAGGCGCTGCTGCCGGTCGATGAGATCCGTGTCGGCGATGGTATCGGCCGCGCGCGCAAACAGATACGACAGCCCCATCTGGTCACGTACCCCTGCCGGCAGCACGTTAAGCGTGAGATAAAACGAACGGGAGACCTGCTTGAGGATATCGTGAAGAAGTTCGTGTGTTGCGGCGTGGTTACTCAAGGATAGAATTCCAAAGCCATTTTGGATCAAAGGGCCGAACATTACCTCCTGCTGAACCTGAAGGTCAAGATATTGTGTTATCAAGCCGAGACTTTTCGAGAAAGGTGTCAAGCTTCGAGCGAGGGGTACTAACAAAACCGTGATAAAAATAATGATCCGGATATCAAAAAAATCGTGACAGATCATTGTGTATGCTACTTACGGGGTTGAGCGTAGCGTAACCTATCAATCAGGTAGGCACGGTGATCCAGGAGCGGAAAGCATCACCGTGCTGGTGACGAAATCTCAAGGTGGTCCACAGAGTCCATAGGCGATGCCAATTATTTTTCAGAATACTTACGGCTACCCCTGATGTGGTGCAATTTGAGCGCCGGCAAATAAAAATCAAGTTGCTATACTGAAAGCGATGCCCATTGATTTTATGGGCATCTCTATCTCTATCAGCGGAGGCTACATGATCTATGAGGTAAAGGGCGACATCCTTTTAAGTCATGCTCAGGTCATTGCCCATGGGGTTGCGCCAAATGATCAATTTGATCGGGGCTTTGCGTTAAGCCTGCGTGAGCAGTGGCCTGCGATGGTCAAGGATTTTCATCATTTTTGCCACGTCATGCAGCCGAAATCCGGCGAGGTCTGGATATGGTCTGGTGGGATGAGTAAGCACATCGTCAATCTGCTTACTCAGGAAGGGGCGAGAAGCCAGGGCATCAGGTCGGGGCACGCTCGAATCGAATACGTGAATCATGCGCTGCAGGAACTGCGTTATCTGCTGGAGAATGAAGAATTCACCAGCTTGGCATTGCCGCGCCTCGCAACGGGCGCCGGTGACCTGGATTGGCGCGTGGTGCGGCCGCTGGTTGAGCGTCACCTGGGTGAATTGGCAATGCCCATCTACATATATACACATTATCAGAAGGGCGTTCAAGCTGCCGAGCCGAGGCCGGGATAAATCTTCGCGGCTGGAAAAAATTGTTGATTTTGACAGTTTTCCTTCTCGATGAATGGCGTACGTTGCGGTGTCGCATTCCACAATTATGGGATATCCTTGGGCGGGCGCAAAAGCAATGTCTGCTCGGCCGGACCGGGAAGGAAAGGCGTGGGTTTGCCGATTACCCAGTCTGTATGACCGCTCCCATAATAGGGTGAGAGCGGATGCCCGCTCTGGCCGCCGGGCATTTCGAAATAGCCCTGCTCTTCATTGCCTGGCGCAACCGCAAAACGCTCTGAAGCGCCAAAATTCGGCCCCTGCACGCGCGGCATTTTGCTATCGCCGGGTAGCTGATCCCTCGGCATATCCAGCCAGCTTCCAATAAATTCCGGCAGTGCACGGCTCAAGGGGTGCCGGATACGCGCAGTATTGCGCTCACCCCATGTGCGCGCTGCAATACCGCCCGGTTGGCGCTGCATCCGTTCGGCTATTCGCCTGGCACAGCTTTCGATCAGATTCTCCCAATCCGCGTAAACTGGGGGCAATAGATGTTGCGGGCGACCTTCAATCAATGCCCACACCATATGTTCGGCCTGGTTTAACGTTGGCAGTACAAATGCCGGATCACCGCGCCGGATTTCCGCTGCGAAACCATCGAGCACGCTATTGACGACTTCCCGCCGGAATGCGCGTACTACACGGTAAGCGACCGATACCGTGGATGCATGGTCATCCCAATCCCGGAGTACCTCCTGCATCTCGGCATGCCACGGGGCGGATTTCATCTGGCTCAGAGTCATTGCGAGAAGTTTCCTCCATCGCGCCAGGAACAACGTGCGGTCATCAAGCTGGATTGCCAGCATGCTGGCGGGTGAAAAGCGCTCGCGTTCGTGCAAGCTGTCACGGATCTGTTTTGCGCGCGCGCCGAGGTCGTAGCCGCCATCGCCCAGCCGGTCGAGCATGAGCCCGTCGGCCGTACGCGCATTCGCAGTCCACAGGCGCTGCGACGGAGGGTTGGCAATCAGCGGGTATTGGACGGGCATGAGCCAGCCATCCCATCCCGTATTCGGCTTGCTACAGTCCGCGGGAAGCAAGGGATCGTAGTTTCCCGTCCGCGCGGGGATACGGCCCGCGATGGTCCAGGCAATTTCCCCTTTTCGATCGCCCACTATAAAATTCTGCGCTGGAATACCCGAATTCTGTGCAATCTTGACTGCCTCGTCCACTGTTTCTGTTTCTTCCATCAGGGTGAGTTCCATATTCACCGCACCAGGTCGATGCGCTGCCCAGGCCAGTGCAAGCGGCGTGCCGTCGTGGTCTGTAGCCAGGATCGGGCCCCACTCGGTTTCGTAAACATCCAGTGTTTCGTCCGGCGCATCGCGTACACGCAGGATTTCACGGTGAAGAATGGCTAACTTCCATCCGTTCGCACTGCGATAGCGCGAAGGGTCCGCCGGATCGCGAGTGATGCGAACCCAATCCATGAGATCGGCATAACTGTTAGTGAAAGCCCAGGCAACCTGCCGGTTGGAGCCGGCTGCAATGGCAGGCGTACCGGGCAGGCTGGCGCCGATGACATCGTTCATCAGGCCTGGATGGCGAGAATTAGGATAAATCAGGCGTGTGCGGAACCATATGTTCGGCACGCGCAATTGCAGATGCATGTCGTTGGCAACCAGTGCGGTACCGTCCGCCAGCGTGCCGGCGACGGCGAAGCTGTTGCTGCCGGGAAGGTCCTCATTGCCTTCACCGGTGCTGCGCATCAGGCTGGGGTCAAGTTTGCGCAGATCGAGCTCGTCAGCGGAAGGAGGCTCGGGCCAGCGAAATGCCTTACCGATGAGTGGGGCATCCCACTCGCCGCCGCTGCCGGTCAGAAACCGGTACGCAGTTTCTGGTAAGACTGCGTGCAGGGTGGAGAAAGCCAGTTCGCGGAGATTGCTGGCATCGTTCAACGTAAAATACATTGCATGGATAATCAGGAAGCTATCCTCGCTGCGCCATGCAAGCGGGTGCGTACGCGTCAGCAAATAAGGGAATGGACGCGCCGCAAGTGCCGCCAGACCCTCGTTCACGCCGTCGCGGTATGTGTCGAGCAATTGACGCTGCATGGCCGGCAGCTCTTCCAGTGCCGCCGATGCGCGCGCGCGCATACGGTGTCCCCGGGTTTTAAGGTCGGCTGGCAAGGCGGCTGGACCGAACAACTCGGCCAATTCTCCCGCTGCGCGGCGCCGCATCAGGTCCATCTCGAAAAATCGTTCCTGCGCATGGACGTAGCCCAGCGCCCGGACCAGATCATGGCGACTCTGCGCGCGCAGGGTCACGCTACCCATCGCATCGCGCTCGACTGTCACGGGAGCGGTCAGGGCAGGCATGTCCACTGTCCCGGCGTATTGAGGCAGGCTGCCACGCAATACCAGCCAGGTGGTACCTGCCAACAGCAACGCCAGTGCAAGGAACAGTAAAAAAACTACCGGCAGGAACCGGTTGATCAGGCGGAGCGCGGCAACCATACCGAACAGACAATAATGGGAAACGGATGTGCGGGCATTACGCAGGGAGATTGTTGGAAGGTTAAATGAACCGATTACAAAAGCGTCTGGAAGGCCATATTTCGCCGCTTTTCCGGCCACTCGGGCTTGTTAACATTTATTTCACGCCCGCGACGGCGCGGATTTCGTCCAACACGAGGCATGGGTACGCGGCGGAGCGGCCCTCCGTAAGCGGCGAGTAACGAAGGGCTGGACGAAATCCGTCCCGTTCCTTCGGGTTGCGCGCGAAAAACGCGGATGCCGCGTTGCAAAGTTGGCCATAGGCCCACTATGTCCTGCGCTTCGCGCCTTGCCTCCGCGTTTTTTGTGTAGCAACGCGGGCGTGAAATAAGTGTTAATAGACCCCAGGCTTTCAGCGTTGAGCAATCTCAGGAAGGATCAGCTTCTGGCGAATGAATTCGATACGCTTGCGATTTACGCCTAAATCGCTGCTTCCCAGGCGCGAGGACGAGCGTACCTGGATAACTCCAGCATCCGGGGCGAACCAGAATTCGGCATCATCGACATATTTCATGATTTGCGTCGTAAACTGTGCGTAAAGGTAGCCAGGTTCTCTTTTGACTATTTTCCCACCCTCCATGGTTTCGATGATATTCCCGATGCGGGCCAGCGTAGCGGCGGCATCGCCATTCAGCGGCAGCGGCGCGATGTCCGCATAAGCATGTTGAGGGTGGTCCGGATAGAGCGAAGCTTGGCTGGAGACGCTATTGGGCGTTTTTGAGGGCGGTTTGAGCCTGCCCTCATGCACGCCGAGATCGGTGGGCATCTTGCCCTTGAGCAGCCCGAGTTGGCCGGCAAGTATTCCCGCGATGACTATAAGGGCAGCGACAACGAGTAGCCATTTTATTATGATCATATCATAACGCCGCGGATGGATACGATACTGATGTCATGGGCTGTCCTTATCCATTTCGGAATACCATTCATTTCCGTCGTCAATAAGGGTCATCAGGCGGTAAAAGACCTGCTGCCTGGCCGACCGGGCTACTTGGTTTTGCTGTTCGATAGTACAAACTCGGCCAGACGTTGTGCGGGCTCACCCTTGATATTGGGAAAAGCAGGCATGGACATGCCTCCTTTGTGCAACTTTTGAATAATGGCATCCTTATTCGCCATCGCGGGGCTTAATGCCATCACGCTCCCAACTTCCGGCTTGTGGCATTTTGTACAGTTTGCATAAAATATGTCTTCCCCGGATACATTCTCGGGGGGTGTGTAATTATCGGTTTTCGAGCAGCCAACCAAACTCATCCATGCGGAAGCTATTAATAAGAGTTTCATTTTCTTCATTTTTTACTCCATTTATTTCTGAGAATAAGATTCCAGAAACGGTTTTAGAACTGTTCTGTGAGGCATTATATCTTTCTATCCGATAACTGGTATTAACTACGGTCATAATCGAACATTTTCTATTGTTGCAATACCTTCAGATTAGGAAAAAGCCTCAACAAGCTATGGTGCCATTTTGCCGAGGATCATTTATAGTGTCATGCACGGCATGGTTAAAAGCTGAAGCATCAGAGCGACGAACTTCCGGTTTTCTTGATCTTCAGCTTATTTTAATCTTCGGCCGGCAAGCGGCCGAGGAGCCGTAGCGCGAGCAGCAGGGTCAGCGGAAGAAAAATGAGCAGGCCGGTCATTCCAAGGAGAGATTCGCCGATCCAGAACGTTACGATAAGATTGAAGATCAATACGCCATAATAGAGACCGCAGCCAAGGAGTATGTTTCCCGTCACCCATGGCAAGTCGACAGGTGGAAGGCTACCGGACTGGAGAAACTTGCGATCCAGGGGAAAATATGCCCGGAGCGAAAGAAAACCGACGACAGCCCAGCCGATATAATTAGCCACCGGGACACCAAAATGGGTACCGGGATGCGGGTAGTAGTAAATCTGGCCGAGAAACCAGCGCTCTCCACGCAGCGCCACGGGATCGATAATGATATCGACGAACGTAAAAAAGAGAATCGTTAGCAGCGCAACAGGCCAGCCTGTTCTTGCAGTGAGAGGAAATTGCATCCGAATCAGGCCGATACGGCCCCTGGTGGCGGCTGCCGCAGGCAGGATAAAGGCTAGGGCCATGCAGTAACTTGCATACAAAAGAAAGGGAAACGAGAGAGAATCCATAAACGGGATATCGAAGATGTACAATTCCCGGCCAATCGTCGAACCGGTATAGTAATACCAGCCGAATGGTATGCCGATGCGAGTGGAAGAGAATTCGCACAGAATTGCCACGAGCCACGTGATTCCCATGAAGCACCACGTTCTCCGCCAGCCGATCAGGCGTGCGGCAGAGAATAGAAATGCGGTAAGAAACACAAAGACGTACGGGCGAAGGGCAATCGTCTGCAGGAGGAGGTTAAAAAATTCCATCAGTTCGGATGAATATGCCGGATTATGAATTGAGTTGGCTGAACTTATGACTCAATGATCCTAAATCCGGTAGTTGTAGTGGACTTACCCAAAAGGCGGGTATCAAACGATACAAAGAATATTTATAAATCATAGAATTAAGCTCATAAATGAGCTGTCAGCCACCGGATTGGGATGATTCAAATATGACACTCGGTATCGCCGTCACGGCTCGCCAGGATTGCCGGATTGTAAACTGGTCGCCATGCGTCGTCCGTCTGACGCAATTCTGACTGTAGCTGAACCAACCCCGGCTCATAAGGTTTTCGCGGGCAATCCTATCGTACTTTTTCGCAATTATACGCATGAAGTATCAATTACCCTGATGTCTTCAAGGTGAAAGTGCTGCTTTTAAATGAGGAAATTGGCTTTATCGAAAAGAATTGCTGCTGTGTCTCTATAAATGCGTTATGCATTTGGCTGAAACCCTTCCGTCTCGTCACGGATCTTCAATAATCTTTAGAAATCAAATTATTTTGATAACCCCATCGTGAGGCGTGTTCTCAAGTTTTTTATCCTTGCCGTTCTGACTCTGTTTCTCGTTGCGCTGACTATTGTGGTCTTCCTTCTTTATCGGGAAACCGAAACCTCTGCATATCAGGCACGCGAGCTGGCGCAGCTGGCTAGCCAGCTGAACTGGGAGGTAAAAAGCGGACCGAGCGGTGATCCGTATTTTCCCCAGGCGGGTCCTTACGATGTGCGCATGGGCTATAGCCGGTTGCCAGAACTGCTTCATAATCTGGTCATGCACGGTTTTCATGTGCAGTCTCAGGCACGTGCTTCCGCACGTATGAAAGAAGTTGTCGCGGAGGGCTTGTTCGTTCCTTACCATGAGAAATCCCAGGCCGGCCTGGAAATTACCGGTGATGGGGGCCAGCCATTGTATCGTGCTACGTTCCCAACACGCATTTACGAGAACTTCCAATCGGTTCCGTCGCTCGTAACAGACAGTCTGTTATTTATTGAAAATCGTGAGTTGCTGGATTCCACCCATCCAAAAAAGAATCCGGCTATTGAATGGGACAGGCTAGGCAGGGCCGTGCTGGACAAGATAATTCAATTTTTCCGGGCAGAACACGATGTGGTAGGGGGAAGCACGCTTGCAACGCAGATTGAAAAATACCGCCATTCTCCCAACGGAATGACCATTACGCCGAGAGACAAGCTTCAGCAGGTCGCGTCTGCTTCGGTACGCGCTTACCTGGAGGGGGAGGAAACGTTGCCTGCCCGGAAGCGTCTTGTCGTGGATTATCTTAATACGGTTCCGCTTTCCGCCGCCGCGGGTTTCGGAGAGGCGAACGGATTGGGGGATGGACTATGGGCATGGTACGGTCTGGATTTTGATGAGACCAATCACATCCTGAATTCGCGCTTTGTGGAAGGCGATGCCCTTGTCGAAGCGGCACGCCTTTATAAGCACGTACTAAGTCTGATGATCGCCCAACGCAGGCCTTCCTATTACCTGCTTGCCGGGCGTGAAGCGCTCGAAGAACTTACCGATAGCCACCTGCGAATATTAGTTCAGGCTGGCGTGATTCCCCCCGGCCTGGGATACGCTGCGCTAAAAATACCGTTACATTTTCGTGGTACTGCCGCTCCGGAGGAAATCAGGAATTTCGCTGCCCAAAAGGCCGTTAATGCCGTCCGCATGCGTCTTGCTTCCCTGCTCGGATTGCAGCGCATGTATGATCTGGATCGGCTGGATTTATCGGTGCAAAGCACCCTTAATGGAGAACTGCAACAGAAAACTGCCGATATGCTGCGTCGGCTCAAGGATCCGGAATACGCAAATGCAGCTGGGCTATATGGGCCTCGCCTTCTGGGAACGGAGGATCCTGGCAGGATTATCTACAGCTTCACACTTTCGGAGCTGACCCCGGAGGGTGCCAAGTTCCGGATCCAGGCCGATAATTTCGACCAGCCGCTGGATATCAACAAGGGTACCAAGCTGGATTTGGGTTCCACCGCAAAGCTGCGAACGCTGGTGACCTATCTTGAAATTGTCGAAGCACTGCATGAAAGATATGCAGCTTTGGGACCCAAAGTCCTGCGCAAACAGGAAGTTGATTCCAGCGACATGCTCAGCCGCTGGGCGATCGGGTATTTGCTGCAAAGCAAGGACAAGAGCTTGGCAGCCATGCTGAACGCAGCGCTGGAGCGCAAGTATTCCGCCAATCCTGACGAACATTTCTTTACAGGTGGCGGTGCGCATGTTTTTCACAATTTCAAGCGCGAAGACGATCGCAGGATTCTAAGCGTACGCGAAGCAACGTTAAATTCGGTCAACCTCGTATACATCCGCATGATGCGGGATATCGTGCGCTACTACATGTTTCAGGTTGGAGGATCATCCGCGAAAATACTCAAGGATGCCGGAAACCCTGACCGCGAGGAATATCTCAGGCGGTTCGCGGACAAGGAAGGCAGGCAATTTGTCAACCGGTTTTATCTCAAATACAAAGGTAAAACGACCACGACAGGCGAGATTAGTGAAGCATTCTTTGCCAGTTTCCGGCATACGCCCCGTCGTCTTGCCGCGGCTTATCGCTATATTTATCCGGAGTCTACGTTCGCAGAGTTCGAGAAATTCATGCGGCCGCATCAGTCCCGTTCCAAGGGTAGAGCTTCGCCATCCCTGGGCGATCTTTACGATAGCTACGCGCCGGACAAATACTCGCTTGCGGACCGGGGTTACATTGTTACGGTTCATCCCCTGGAGCTCTGGCTGGTGCGCTACTTGATCGCCCACCCCGATGTCCAATACAAGGACGTTATAGAGGCCAGCGGAGACGAGCGGGTAGCGGTCTACCAATGGCTGTTCAAGACTATCCACAAGAACTCCCAGGATAGTCGCATCCGAGGTCTCCTGGAGCTCGAAGCGTTCCTGGAGATTCACCGCAGCTGGAAACGCCTTGGCTATCCTTTCGATTCTCTTGTTCCCTCTCTTGCCACAGCTATCGGAAGCTCCGCTGATCACCCTGCCGCGCTTGCCGAACTGATGGGCATTATTCTCAATAGCGGCGTGCGTGTTCCGACCATGCTCGTCGAACGCTTGCGCTTCGCAGCCAATACGCCTTTTGAAACCATCGTCGATCGAACTCCCGCTAAAGGCGAAAAAATATTTTCTCCCGAATTGGCTGCGGCAGTGCGCGGGGTTCTAACTGATGTCGTGGGAACCGGAACAGGGTCGCGCCTCGCCCGTGCCATTGTGGAAGAGGATGGAACTGAAATTCTGATCGGGGGAAAGACAGGAACGGGGGACCATCGTTATGTAACTTTTTCCTCGCCGGGCGTTGTCAAGGACTCCCGCGTGGTAAATCGCTCCGCCACGTTTGTTTTTTTTATCGGGGATCGATTTTTTGGAACGATGACCGCATTCGTACCCGGCGCAGACGCAGCCAACTATACGTTTACTTCGGCACTCTCCACCCAAGTCATGAAACATCTCCTGCCGATATTGAAACCACTGATTGACGAAGCCCAGCCCTTGCCCGAGCAGGCTTCCATGAAAAGGGCGGTAAAGGACAAGCCCCCGAAAGAGCAAGAAAAGACGTCCGGGAGGTCGAGCTAGCGGGTGCGGGGGCTGCTCCGTCCAACTGCCGGATTCAGGTTGAATCCAATTTGCAACGGCTCATTCGTCATTATTGTCAGTACTAATCCACCGCAAGAATACGATGATCGCCAGAATAAATCCCAGACCCAGAATAGCCTTTACAAATTCCTTGACGAACCAGAACAGCATAGATTCATATAAATCCACATTCTTCCTTTTTAAAACGTTCGCATTCATTTCCGGTTCTGGTTCTGTTGGCGGGTCATTTTCTTGACCACCACCACAACAGCAGAGATAGGAATAACGATACCAGCAGACCCGTTGTGATCGGGAAGTAAAAACTGAAATTTTCCCGTTCGATGGTAATGTCCCCCGGTAGTCGTCCGAAGGGTAATTTCAACAGCCAGGGCCAGGCGAGACCCGCCAGCAACAGAACTAAACCGAGGAGGATGAGCAGGCGCTGCATGAGAATTTCCAGGCTCAGAACCGAAAGAAACGTGGGAAGAAATCTGTAAGGTTAGTGTAAGCTTTTTTCCTGGAATAGATCAATCCGCTCTTCCGAAACCCGTGCCCCCGCACGTTGAATTCAACGAAATTGATCAGGCAGTTCCCGTAAATCAACCAATGGAATCTTTACGCAAAAACATCAACCGCGATTTGGGAATGCACCGCAACTATGTTTGCCAGCGTACGGAATGTACCGGGAGGTGAAATTAATATGATCGTGCATGAATAACCCGGGTTATGGATTTGCATTATGGGTTGTTGCAGCCGGGTCGTCTGGGAATGAGGCCTGTATATATGCCAGCCTTTTAACGATTTTTCTCTCGGGAGCACAGCATGAATATTTTCATAAAGGATGCCCGCACGCTATGGGTGGCTGCCGCTATAGTGCTGGGGACCGGCACCACGATAGGCGGCGTGCACGCACAGCAATCAACCGATAAGGCAGAGGAAGCCGGCAAGGCAATATCCGCGGATAACCGTAGGCCATCGTCGCTATCAGGAAAAAAAGAGGGAGAGATGATCGCCGAGGTGCCGGTGGTAGTGATGGTTCCCATGGAGGTTTCGAATGATCTGGCAATGAAAAAAGGTTGCTGGGCAAAGTTGTATGACAAGAGAAACTATCAGGGCGACAGCCTCTTACTGGTGGGGCCGATCAATCTGCGCCGGATGATAGGTCCTTTTGGCGTCAACTGGGAGAACAAGGTTCGCAGCATCGAAACCGGACCCAAGACCAATCTTACTATCTTCGATAACCGTGATTTCAGGGACGAGGATAAATTTATTGATGCAAACGTAAAAATTTCGGATCTATCCAGGAAAATGGGATTTTTCGATAATTTCCGGTCATTGATGCTCAGCTGTATATAGGCTGGTGCAAACTAGGGCCAAAAGAAGAGTCTATTTGCGAGATGGTACAAATACCGGCATACTCGAAATAACCGAAAAATCTTTGGCTCGGCAACGTGATTGCAGGACGTGGTTTTTGTTAAATCGAGAATCCCTGCCGGCCAATGCACACACGCTCAGGGCCGGCATGAGTCGAGAACGACACGTTTGAGAATATGCAGCCGGCCATGAAAAAAATGTTCGGCGCCAGGAATCACAACCACCGGCAATTCCTGCGGAGCCGCCCAGGCCAGGACTGTCTTGAGAGGCACCACGTCGTCCTGATCACCATGAATGATGAGGATGTCTGGGCTGGATGCAAGGCCGTTCCGGATGTCGGGATTGGCGATGGGAGGCACGTTCAGCCGTTCAACCGCGGGCGCAATCATGACCAGTTTTTGTGGCTTGAGCTGTTGCGCGGCAAATGCCTGAATTGCTCCACCGAAAGAGAATCCTGCCAGTAACAGTGGCAGCGGTGTGTCTGGGGAACTGAATTGGTTTCTGATCGTTTGAGCCACCGCAAGCACATCTTCGGTTTCGCCTGCCCCTCCGTTTGCGTAACGATTCCCTTCGCTTTGCCCTACCCCACGAAAATTGAATTTAACCGTGATGAATCCCAGCTCAAGCAAAGTTTTAAAGAGCGTATAGACCACCTTATTATCCATGGTGCCGCCATATAGCGGATGGGGATGTGCAATAATCGCAATACCGCGCGGACGATCGATATCCGGTTCTGACATCACCGTTTCCAGCTTTCCTGCCGGACCATTAATGAAAATCTTTCTGGGAATGCTTGAATTCAACGATGTCCCGTCCTGAATTTTATTAGCGTATTCTAATGGTGTATTGATTCGTCGTCCGCTTCAAATTCTTAATCGCTCGACGACGCGTCCGTTTCTCAGATGTTCCTCGATGATTTCGTCAATATCTTCTTTGTCCACATACGTGTACCAGATATCTTCCGGATAAACCACGATGACCGGGCCTTCATTGCAACGGTCGAGGCAACCCGCATTATTGATTCGCACCCGCTTGCTCTTGCTGTCGAGCTTCAGCGCCTTGACACGCTCCTTGGCGTAATCCCGCATCGCCTGAGCCCCATGATTATTACAACACGCGGCTCCTGCCTCGCGCTGGTTTACGCAGAAAAATACATGCCGTTGGTAGTAGCTCATCAGAGAATATTCCAGGGAATGAATTGGTGAAGATTATACCGGAACGGATGATTATTTCCGTGGCGAATAGGCAATCCGGGACTTCGTCGCCGGCCGCGCGCGTAACTAACCTCATCGTCCGGGATACAGGAAATGGTTTGATGGCTCATAATCCTCACACTGCGGTACGCTCCCCGCTTGCATTGGCTTGCACCGCGCTATCTCAATTTTATTTCGGTCCACAGGCGGCTTAGCAGCCGCCGCTGCTTGCGATCCAGGTCCCGCAGCATTTCCAACCTTGAGAGCGATTCGGCATCCGGGAATATCGCCTTGTTTTCGGCGATCTCCGGCTGTATGTACTGCATCGCATCCAGGTTGGGGTTGCCGGAGCCGATGAGGTCGGTGAGTTCGGCGGAGTTTTTTCCATCCAGCATGAAATTAATGAATTGATGGGCAAGGTCGGGCCGATTTCCGCTTTTATGCAGAACCATGCTGTCCAAGGATAGCACTGTCCCTTCTTTCGGCATTGAATATCCGATCGTGAATTTGCGGCCGGTATTTTTGGCGTCCAGTGCTGCCTGAAACATGTCGTTGGAATAACCGTGCGCCACCCAGAGATTGCCAACCGCCAGTTCCTTGATATAGCTGGTATTGCTGAAAGCCGCCCAATAAGGCTTGGCGCGCACGATCAGATCCGTGGCCTGCTTCCAGTGCTCCTCGTCGGCATCGTTAACCGAATAGCCAAGGTATTTGAGTGCCGCGGCCATCAATTCGCGCTGGCTATCGAGCACGGTCACGCGCCCTTTGATTTTTTTCAGATACTTCGGCTCAAAAATAATCGCCCAAGTATCGGTAGGCAGATCGAGCTCTTTTATTTTTTCCTGATTGAAGCCGAGCAGGGTCAGCGTATAGGCATAGGGAACGGAATATCTATTGCCAGGATCGAACGGGGTATCGAGATACGCGGGGTTGATATTTCCGAGATCGGGCAGCAGCGACTTATCCAGCGGCATCAGGGCGCCCTGGCAGATAAGCGTATCGACTGCATTGCCGGTGGGAACGATAAGATCATAGCCGGTCGCGCCAGCCGCCAGCTTCGCCAGCATTTCCTCGTTGTCGGAATAATAATCCTGCGAGAGCCTGCAATTGCAGAATTTCTCGAAGCGTGCAACCGTTTCCGGCGCGATGTAATTATTCCAGTTGAATAGATGCAAAACATTTCCGCCGGCGGGAGAACCCACGTTTTCATCCTGCCGTGCGCAACCCGCAGTGAGCGATGCGAACCACGCAAGCAGGAATATGAACGGTAACAACGGCATTGGCGACGGATGCAGTATTTTCACTGGCCTGCTTCACTGCGTGAGATTGCGCCGGTGCCTGCTGCGGCACGCGCTTCAATCCTGGCGGCGATGATGATCATGATCAGCGTGAGCAGCATCAGTAATGTGGAGATGGCGTTCACCTCCGGCGTTACCGCGACCTTTATCATGGTGTAGATCTGGATGGGCAGAATCGGTTCTCCCACGCCTTTGGTAAAGAAAGTGATCACGAAGTCATCAATGGATAAAGTAAACGACATCAATGCGCCCGCGACTACAGCCGGCATGATAAGCGGCAACGTAACGAGGCGGAAAGTCTGCCATGGTGATGCGCCCAGATCGCGTGCCGCTTCAAAGATGCTTTCATCCATGCCCTGAAGCCGTGCCCGCACGATGATGGCGACGAATCCAATGCAGAATGTGGTGTGCGCGATAATGATGGAGATCATGCCAAGGGTTAAATTCAGCACTTGTAGAAAGAACAGCAACAACGATACGCCCAGCAGAATTTCGGGCATTGCCACCGGCGTAAATACCAATACCGGTAATACCTTCAGTTTGTACCGATGTATCGCCAGACCTGCCATGGTACCGAGTACCGTCGCACTGAAACTCGCGCTGAGCGCGATAACGAGCGAATTGCGCGCGGCAGTGAGCATCTCCGTGTTGTTGAACAGCGCCTTGTACCAGGACAAAGTAAAACCTGCCCATTCGGCGTTCAGCCTGGAATCGTTGAACGAATATATCACCACGATTGCGAGCGGAATGTATAGAAAGGCGTAAACCAGCGCCGCCGCGGGCCACAACCAGTGAGTGCCACGGCTCATGCTTTATGTACGCTGCCCGATGGCAGAGCGTGCGAACCAAGTGGCCAGTCCCGCGACGGACAGCACCGCCAGCGTCAGCATGATCGACAGTGCCGAGCCAAAAGGCCAGTCGCGCATGCCCAGGAATTGGTCCTTGATCAGGTTGCCGATAAGAATATCGCCCGTGCCGCCGAGTATATCGGGCACCGCGAACATGCCGAGTACCGGGATGAACACCAGCGCGGAACCGGAAAACACTCCCGGCAACGATAGCGGCCAAGTGACGCGCCAGAAGCGCTGCCAGGCGGTGGCGCCCAAATCCTGCGCTGCATCCAGAAGTGATGGATCATGTTTTTCCAGATTAGTATAAAGAGGCAGCACCATGAATGGTAGGTGCACATACACCATGCCGACTAGTACCGCGAATGGCGAGAATAACAGCGTCACCGGGGCGATACCGAATGCGTCCAGAATAGCATTGACAAAATGGCTGAGGGCCGATTCCGGACCAAGAATAATCATCCAGGCATAAATGCGGATGAGGAAATTGCTGGCGAACGGCAGCACCACCAGCAGCACCAGGAGATTGCGGAAACGTTTCTCGCTGCGTGCAATCAGCAATGCCAGGGGATAAGCCATGATGAGACAGATGAGCGTGGTGGCCGACGCCACACCAAAAGACTTGAGGAAAATTTCAGCGTAAATGATGTCGCTGAAAAAGAATTGATACGCTTCCGCTGTTAGGCCGTACTCGCCATGCGCTGCTTCCCCAGGCGTGGCAATGGGCGCGAGACCCCCAAACTCGCCGGGGAAGCGAAATGAAGTGAGGATCATAATCAGGCTGGGGGCGGCGAAGAAAACGACCAGGAATAGCAGAGGTGGTCCGCTCACCAGGAATCGGGCGATGCGATTTTCGTCGGCGTTTCGCTGGAGGGCCGTTTTAATCATCAAGGAAAATGCCTGCATCATGCCGCCAGGAGACTCTCACCGGATCCCCCACTTCGAAAAATTTGGCTCGTCCCGGTGCGGAGTTGGGCAGCAGCGCCTCGATGTGGGCGCCGTTGGAGAGTTCCACAATATAGGTGGTGACATCGCCCACGTAGAGAAAATCGTGCACTTTACCCAGAAAATGGTTTTTTAATTCCAATTCATCCGAGGGGTGGGAAATCCGTACCTGTTCGGGGCGAATTGCAATGATCCCTTTATCCCCCACTTTGGTGCCTTCCTTGCCCACTGTTGTGACTTCCCCCAGTTCCGCGATATCGAGTTTCAAATGCGAAGGAGCGGTTTCCAGCACGCTCGCGTTTATCATACTGATCTTGCCGATGAAATCGGCAACAAAACGGTTGCTGGGAAAACTGTAGATTTTCGAAGGCTCGTCAATTTGTTCAACATTGCCCTGATTCATCACCGCGATGCGATGCGACAGTGCCAGCGCTTCATTCTGAGCGTGGGTCACGAATACGAACGTAACGCCGACCTCTCTCTGCAGATTGATGAGTTCGATCTGCATCTCCTCGCGCAGCTTCGCATCCAGCGCTCCCAGCGGTTCATCCAGCAGCAGCAGCCGAGGGCGGTTGACCAGTCCTCGGGCGAATGCCACGCGTTGTTTCTGCCCGCCTGATAACTCGTGCGGAAAACGGTTGCCGAAATTCGACAAGCGTACGCTATCCAATGCTTCCGCGACGCTTGATTTTATTTCCGGGAGGGGCTTGCCAGCCATCTTGAGCGGAAAAGCAATATTGCCCGCTACCGTCATATGCGGAAATAACGCATAGGTCTGGAATACGGTATGGACGGGCCGTTTTTCCGGCGGAGTTCCGACCATATCCTTGCCGTCAAGCAGGATTTGGCCCGAATCCGGCAAGTCGAATCCCGCTATCATCCGTAAGAGCGTAGTTTTGCCGCAACCGGAAGGTCCGAGCAGCGTGAAGAATTCACCCGTCTCAATGCTAATACTCCCATTGTCGACTGCGGTGTAGGTGCTAAAGCGCCGTGTTACGTTACGGATCTCCAGTAACGCCATTGTCGTGTAGATTAAAAATCAGGGATTCTACCAAAATTCATGCGTAGACTAGCTTTCATCCGGATGCGCAGATGCTGGAAGATCGTTATCGTGAGGTATTGCAGGTCAGGCCGTTTATTGATCGGAAGCTGAAGCAATATAAGCCGGGCGGAGCAGCAAATGTAGAAGGATGGGCAGGGCCGGACAGGAGTTCTCTACCAAACCTGCCACAGCAGCAGCGCCGCAAGCATCAGCACAAGAACAGTCAACAAGCGGCTCTGGCGTCTTTCTTCCAGCACTAATGCGGTCAGTTTGTCTTCCAGTATCTGGGCGCGATTGTCACTCAAGGCATGGTGCACGAGACGTGGAAATTGAGGCAGTATCACTGCCCAGCTCGATGCCTCCTTGCTCAGGCGGCGGGTAAGTCCGCGCCAGCCGAGCTGCTCGGACATCCAGTTTTCCAGGAATGGTTTTGCGGTTGTCCACAGATCAAGATCGGGGTCAAGGTCGCGCCCCAATCCTTCGATATTCAGCAAGGTCTTTTGCAGCATTACCAGTTGCGGCTGAATTTCAACATTGAACTGGCGCGATGTCTGAAAGAGCCGCAACAGGACCCGGCTAAAGGAAATCTCCTTCAGCGGTTTGTCAAAAATAGGTTCGCAGACGGCACGGATCGCGGTTTCGAAATCATCAACCCGAGTATCTTTTGGCGCCCATCCCGCCTCAACATGTGCCTCCGCGACACGCTTGTAATCACGGCGAAAAAACGCAAGGAAATTTTGCGCCAGATAATTCTTGTCTTCGTCGGTGAGCGTTCCCATTATGCCGAAATCCACAGCAATGTAACGGCTGTCGCTCCCCACGAAAATATTGCCGGGATGCATATCAGCATGGAAATACCCGTCGCGGAATACCTGGGTAAAAAAGATTTCCACCCCAACGCGGGCAAGCCTCGGGATATCGACTCCCTGCTCGCGTAGTGCCGCCACATGGCTGATGGGTATGCCTTTTACGCGCTGCATTACCATAACCCCGGAATAGCAGTAGTCCCAGTAGACTTCCGGCACCAGGAGCAAAGGGGAATCGAGGAAGTTGCGCCGCAACTGACTGCAGTTAGATGCCTCGCGCATGAGGTCAAGTTCGTCGCCCAGATGACGGGCGAATTCGGTCACGACCTCGCGCGGCTTCAACCGCTTGCCGTCGGGCCACAGCATTTCAACCAGCCAGGCGCCGGTTTCCATCAGGGCTATATCATGGGCGATTATCGGGGCGATACCGGGCCGCAATACTTTAACGGCAACTTCCGTGCCGTCGTGCAGGACGGCCAGATGCACTTGGGCGATCGATGCGCTGGCGACCGGCTCGGCGTCGAATAGCAGAAATACTTCGTTGACAGGCTTCCCGTATATCTGTTCCAGTGTCGCCAGCGCGACGCTGGAAGGAAACGGTGGAACCTGATCCTGCAGTTTGGCCAGTTCGTCGGCAATGTCTTGAGGCAGGAGGTCGCGTCGAGTGGAAAGCATTTGGCCGAACTTGACGAAAATGGGCCCCAGCGCTTCCAGCGCAAGACGAAGGCGCTCGGCGCGTGCCCGTTCCAGCCGCCGCCAGAATGTGGCCGCCTTGACGACGGGCCGCAATAGACGCAGCCGTTCATGGCCGAGAAAAAACTCATCAAGGCCGAAACGGAATGCTACAGCGAGTATTTTGAGAAGACGAAAGAAACGCATTTATTCTAAAACCGGCAATTCGTCCGTAGTCAAGAACCTCTGAATAAGCCCAATTTTGCCAACAATGCACCTGACGCGGGGCTTACTCAAATAATATCTTCTCAGGTTTATAGAAGCAGACGGCTATGTGGCAGCCTATCGGATTCACGGGAAATTGCCTGAAAAGCGTGTGGCCAGTTTATATTTCGCCGCTTTGTCCGTAGATAGGACAACTATTGGCCCTTCAAAATCCTCAAAATTTATCTCCATCCAGTCACTTTTTCGCTTTGTATCCTGAAGTCGGACAGTCTTCAAGTGCATTTAGCCGTTTCTCCAATTGTGCCGTGTCCTCCCATAACGCGCTGACTTCCTGGATAAGCTCATGCATGTCGCCGGATTTTGTTAGCAGCGGCTGTTCTTCTGTCAAGTATTCCACTAGCGTCTGAGACAGGTTGCGAAGCGTTTCGGTGTGCCAGTGCACCAGGCGGTCACCGGCCTGCACCACCCGATGGGCGACGATATCCCCCATTACCCCGCTTAGATCCTGCTCTATGTCCCAATGCAGGTTTTTTCCGATGTGGAGAATTTCTTCGGCGAAGTCGCTATCGCCAGAAATCTGTATCTCACGGTAGGCGTTCTCATCGTGAGCAATCAGGCGCGGCAATAAACGCGGTTCAAAAGTAAAGACCGCATCATCCGGAGCGTCGCTTGCCGCAGTGGACACCTCGCCGCTGGTCTGCACGGTCAGGGCGAGGTTGAAAAAGGGAGGAAGACGAAACCGCGCAGTTTTGCCTGCGCAAGGCTGCAGCCGTCTGCACGCCCAGCTTTCACCACGCAGCAAGTGGTTAAGCGGGGCTATCGCGACGGATGCCAGCACGGTACTGGAATCTAGGAAACTTGTTGAATTCCCGCCAGTAACCAGACGGATTCCGGATCCTTGAGGTTTTTCTGCACGTGCCAGATTTCGTCAAAGCCTTCCGGTGATTTTCCAGGAACTTCCCGTAACTGGCCGTTAAAGCGGACACTGGCAATAGCCAGGTCTTTCTCGGTAACGACTTCAAGCAGATCCGCGTTGATAGCGAGCACCTCGGTTTTTTGGGGCTCATTGCCGCGCTCGTTGATCTGCATGCTGATCTCGGCAAACATCTCGGGGGTAGTGTATTCCCGGATGTCGCTTACATCATGCGCATCGTTGGCCGCTTGCAGGCGTATGAATGAAGTTTTGGCGTTGCGCAGGAAAGGCTCGACCTGAAAATCAGCAGGAATATTCCTGGCGCTGCTGTCCTGGGAAGATACCGCCTGGACAGGCGTTGCCATGCTTGCCTGCGGCGCCGCTGCAGCCGGCGGAATGCCGCTATTGCCGGGATTGGCTCCCATTCCCGAATACTGCATCGGACGTGCGGACTGCTCTTGCCGCGGCTTGCGCAACATGCGAACGACAAAGAAAACCGCAGCCATCAGCGCGGCCAGCATCAGTACATCCATCATGTTGATGCCTTCAAACGCGCCACCCATGAAAAGTGCTGCCAGCAATCCTCCCGCAGCCAAACCAGCCAGGGGGCCCATCCACTTGCTGCCACCGGCGGCGGCTGGTGCGGTAGACGGCGCTTGTCCGGGTTTTGGAGCAGCTTGCGGGCTCATGGCTTCACGTTGCTTGCCGATACTTTTACCTCCACCAAAGCGTTTTGCTTCAGCATCAAAGGCGGCCAATCCGAAGCTAAGCATGGCCAAGGTCAACAGGGTCAATATTTTCTTCATGAAGGTCTCCGGAGATAGGGTTGAAGCGGAGAGTATAGCACTATCGATTCCTCCGGATGGAGGACAGTTTCATGAAATAAAAGATTTATTACATATGGTTCAGGAATGCCATCCGGTCCCATCCAGTCGTCCGACAGCCAATATTTGACGGGAGCGGTGTGGGCCGTTCCGCGCCGGATATATCGCTTAAGCAAATACTCTCCATGATAGTGTCGCTGCATCATACTTAAAGACCGGGCGCTCCATCACCTATTGAGAGTTTCACCGCTCTCGCATATATTATTGCAAAAACCGGCTTCAATGTCTCCGTTCTCTAAAGAATATCTCATGGTATTCCCTGCTTTTATTTGAAGCCAGCCATGACTTTGTTGCTTTCCAGAGGTCAAACAAGTCCGATTCATATCAGTTACTTTAATAAAATAAAAAAATGACTTCACATCGCGATCCATCCTCAGTATCAGCCGATAAGCCATTCCTTGAAAACGCCCTGAAAAAAAGCCAGAAAGTAAAGGACAAGGTGGAGAAATGCGCCATCGAACTTTCTGCGGTCAATGAAACGGTAAAGAAGGAGATGGCGGCCGGCATCACATTGCAGCAGGCTGAAGAAGCGCTTGCGCAAAGCGAAAGGGTGGAAGATAAAGTGCAGGAGTGCGCTGGCGAGCTTGATGAAGTCAATAACGTTCTGGCGCAGGAAATTGACGGCCGCGATAAACTGAATCGCGAATTAATAGAAACGCTGCAAGAGCTATCTTTCACACCGAATGTTTTATCCACTCCGCAGGATGTCCTGGCGATTGCGCACGAGGTCGTGGCGGAGGCAAAACAGCGTACGTTGCGCGATTTTGCCACGGGTATTCCCAATCGGCTGCTATTCAACGACCGCCTTGAACAGGCGATTGCCCTCGCCAAGCGGCGCAGCTGGGTTTTGGCGGTAATGTTCATCGATCTGGACCGTTTTAAGCTGATAAACGATACGCATGGGCATGCTATAGGCGACAGGGTATTGCAGATCGTGGCACGGGGATTGCATGAATAGGTTCGTAGCGAGGATACCGTTTGCCGTTATGGCGGCGATGAGTTTCTTTATTTGTTGGTAAATCCCCAGGGTATGGGCAATATTCAGCGTATTGCACACAAGGTATTCGATCGAATTTCGCAAATTCTGGTTATTGATGGTTTGGCGCTCACCATTGAGCCCAGTATTGGCATAGCCCTGTATCCAGATGACGGAAGTACCGGCCATGAAGTAGTGACGAAAGCCGATGCAGCCATGTATCGAGCGAAAGAAAAAAAAGCGGGTTATATCTTTTTTAATGATATTAAAGATGATGCAGCCGGGGCCGAAGCCTAGCGCCACGATAGTGAGTCCCTGATCAAGCACGTTCTCTTTGAGACGCCATGCGACGTACTGGTAGTCAGTCCCAAACAATATATTGGGAAATAAAATGTATAGCCTTGTATGCCAGACATCCGCAAATGGAGAGTACTTTCAGATTTATCGATAGTTCAGGGTTTGCGGATAGCGGCGGCTTTCGGCCTGATTGATGAATCCACTCCTCATTTCTTATCATTGAAGCAGGGCGGCATCATGCGGGCGCCTGGCGATCTGGAAAGGGGAAATGGATGGTATTCATCATCAATATCATTGCCGTTTATGCTTCATTCTCGCTGAATCAGGTGCTCGCCGTGTATCTGGGTGCTGTCTTGCCCGTGCTGTATGCGATAGTCGTGGCGCCCCACGCGTTGATAGAAAAATCGGATATTCCTCCCGCGTCGATAACGAAAATTCTTGCGGAAAAGTGGAATAATGCAGAGGATTTGACCGGATATATCGTGAAAAACTGGATGGCACTGGCATATTCCGCTTCTTCCTGGAAAAAGCAGCGTAACAGCGTAATCTTATACCTAACGGCGTTTTTCCTGGGCGCCGTTTATATCTTCAAGGAATTATTTGGTGCGGGGATGTTGATGTTCGTTGTTGGATACGTCCTATATAAAATGAGTATGAAGGTGGACTGGCCAAGGTCGGTATATACCAGCCCGGAATTCAAGGACGGCAGCAATAACGAATTCGCAAGAAAGGAATGGGAACTGGCCGCAATGTCAATTGTTGCATTTTCGGATCTCTATCCTGATGATCAAGCGTTGAAGGTTGCCGCAGACGAGGTTTCGGAAGAAGGCGATGTCAAATTGCTGCTGGCAATACATCGCCATCATTGAGACGCACGGAATAAAGACGCTCAAACACGGAATATCTCCGATTAGCGAAATTTCCCTCAGGATTCTCCCACCTAATAAATTTTCCGCTCCAGTTTCATCTGATGCAGCACGGCCGTGGCCAATTCTTCTATGGATTTATTGGTTGCATCGAGTTGGGGAATCTGTTCCTGGCGCATCAGCGCTTCGGCTGCATGCACTTCATATTGGCAGTTCCTGAGCGACGAATATTCGCTGTCTGGCTTGCGCTCGTTGCGTATCTGGTGCAGCCGTAGCGGGTCGGTAGTAAAGCCGAATAGCCGGGTACGCAGACTTTCAAGTTCGGCGGGTAGCCGCCTGCGGCTGAAATCCTCGGGAGTGAGAGGATAATTGGCGGCGTAGATGCCGTATTGCAGCGCGAGATAAAGGCAGGTAGGGGTCTTGCCGCTGCGGGAGACGCCTACCAGAATGATGTCGGCATGTTGCCAATTCCTTTGCGAGATGCCGTCGTCGTGCTCCAGAGTAAACCTCACGGCCTCGATGCGCTGGCGGTAGTCGACTACGTCTCCCACCCGGTGGGAGAGCCCCACGGTATGCGACGAGCGGACGCCCAGCTCCGCCTCCAGGGGAACAATAAAAATATTGAAGCAATCCAGATGAAGCGCATTGGCGGAATCTATAATGGATCGAATCCCGGGATTTACAAACGTGCTCAATACCAGTGGCCGGGCACTGTCCGTGATGGCGCGAGCATTGATTTGCGCTACCACGGCTGCGGCTTTTTCCGGGGTATCGAGATAGGGAAGGGTGATTTCAGTAAAAGACAGGCTTTCAAATTGTCTGAGCAGGCTGTGCCCCAGCATTTCGATGGTAATACCTGTGCGGTCGGAAACAAAGAAAGCAGTGCGAGCAGTGCACACGTGTTGATTTTCAATGATTGACATTTATGCTAATGCGCCAATAATGTTGTCTGTGATCAAAATATCGCGTTTTGGCATGTAACACAATCGCGTTAGGACCTCCTCTTGTGCAGGTTTGCGGACGGGAGCAAAAATGGGTGAGTCACGATATATGATCGGGTTCGACGAACTGCGCCTGAGCGATGTGAGCAGTGTCGGCGGCAAGAATGCCTCGCTGGGGGAAATGATCAGCCAATTATCTTCCTCAGGCGTTCGGGTTCCCGGCGGTTTTGCTACAACCGCCGATGCTTATCGTGATTTTCTGGGCACCCATAGTCTGGCGCAGCGTATAGAAACAATGCTGGCTGAGCTGGATATGGGAGATGTCAAGGCACTCGCCAAGACCGGCGCGCAGATCCGCGGCTGGATAATGGAAACGCCATTGCCGCCGCGACTGGAAAAGGAAATTCTCGCCGCTTACGAAAAGCTGCTGCAGGAGGGGGGAGCCAGCGATATTTCCGTTGCGGTGCGTTCCTCCGCAACGGCCGAGGATTTGGCCGATGCTTCATTCGCCGGGCAGCAGGAAACCTTCCTTAATATACACGGACCGGACAATTTGCTCGGTGCCGTCAAGCGCGTGTTTGCATCGCTCTACAATGACCGCGCCATTTCCTACCGTGTCCACAAGGGATTCATCCATTCGGAGGTGGCGCTGTCCGCGGGTGTGCAGCGGATGGTGCGCAGCGACATCGGTGCTTCCGGTGTGATGTTTACGCTGGATACTGAATCCGGTTTTGACCAGGTGGTACTGATCAATGCTTCCTATGGTCTTGGTGAGACCGTGGTGCAGGGGGCGGTCAATCCTGATGAGTTCTACGTCTACAAGCCCGCTTTGGAGCAGGGGAAGCCCGCGATACTGCGGCGGAATCTCGGTTCCAAGCTCATTAAAATGCAATTTGCCCGAAACCGGGAAGCCGGCAATGCGGTGGAGACATTGAACGTGGGTGAAGCCGAGCGCAGGCGGTTTTCCATTACGGATGAGGATGTGGAGGAATTGGCGCGTCACGCGCTTGTCATCGAGCGGCATTATCGCCGGCCGATGGATATCGAATGGGGCAAGGACGGCATGGACGGTAAGCTGTATATCCTGCAGTCCCGGCCCGAGACCGTGCAGACCCAGGTCCGGGAACATACGCTGCGGCGCTATCGCTTGAAAGGAAAATCGGAAATATTGGTATCGGGACGTGCCATCGGCCAGAAAGTAGGCAGCGGCCCAGTGCGGCTCATCCTGGATGCCAGGGAGATGTCGCGAGTGCAAGGTGGTGACGTATTGGTAACCGACATGACCGATCCCGATTGGGAGCCGGTAATGAAACGTGCGTCCGCCATTGTTACCAATCGCGGTGGCCGTACTTGCCATGCCGCAATTATTGCGCGTGAGCTGGGCATTCCGGCAGTGGTCGGCTGCGGTAACGCTACCAGTGCATTATCTGAAAATGAAATGGTCACCGTGTCCTGTACGGAAGGGGATACCGGCAATATTTACCGCGGTATTCTGGAAACCGAAGTGATTGATCTTGCACTCGAAAAGATGCCGAAGGCGCCGGTCAGGATCACCATGAATATTGGCAATCCCGAACTGGCATTCGATTTCCAGCGCCTACCCAACGATGGCATCGGGCTGGCACGGCTGGAATTCATCATTGCCCGCATGATCGGGATCCATCCCAAAGCAGTCCTGGACTATCCTGATATCCCGACGGACATGAAACAGGAAGTAGAAAATCGATGTGCGGGCTACCGAGATCCGGCCAGCTTTTATGTGGAGAAACTGACCGAGGGCATCGCAACGCTGGGTGCCGCATTTTTTCCCAAACCTGTCATCGTGCGCATGTCGGATTTCAAGTCCAATGAGTATTCCAGCCTCATTGGCGGTCAGCGATATGAGCCCCGGGAGGAAAATCCAATGTTGGGCTTTCGGGGGGCTTCGCGCTACGTAGCGGAGAATTTCCGTGATTGTTTCGAACTAGAATGCCGGGCACTAAAAAAGGCGCGCGATGAAATGGGACTCGGCAATGTGGAAATCATGATCCCATTTGTACGAACGGTGGCTGAGGCCAGACGCGTGATCGAATTGCTGGCGGAGAACGGCCTGAAGCGGAGCGAGAACGGACTGCGCCTGATCATGATGTGTGAAATCCCATCCAATGCATTGCTGGCGGATGATTTCCTGGAATACTTCGACGGATTTTCCATTGGATCCAACGATCTTACCCAGCTCACGCTCGGGCTGGATCGAGATTCCAGCCTCATTGCAGAATCCTTCGACGAGCGCGATCCGGCGGTAAAAGCCCTGTTGCATCTGGCCATTCAGGCATGCCTTAAAGCAAATAAGTACATCGGAATTTGTGGTCAAGGACCTTCCGATCATCCGGATCTTGCACAGTGGCTTGTGAAGGAAGGAATACAGAGCCTGTCGTTGAACCCCGATACGGTGGTGGAAACATGGCTGTATCTGGCAGACGAAGCAAAGAAATCATTGCCGCCCCGGAGTGGATTCGTCTAACGCATATCACGTTGAATGGGGATGGCCATGGCAAGAAACAGTATCCCGCGCCATATCGACTCCCGACGGGAACCGTCGCTGGGCCGTCAACCAGAGCTTCGTGCGTTAACAAATTAATCACATATATGTGATATTACTTAACATCTGTTATGGCAGTCTTCCATCATGAAGTATACGATCGCTCACACTGCCTCTTACCTTTCTTAAGTATTCATGAGTTTGCCTTTCTTGCAAAGCTGTTTTCTGAATAATCTTGTAAGGTACTTATTTCATGCCGGGTCGATAGGGGAGATGTATGAAACAACCGCTTTTTCCATATTTTTATGGTTTGCTTCTTTCTTCCAATCCTGTGGATAGTTGCTATTTCATTAAATAACTTTGGTTTTCCGTTAATGGAAAAATACCCGGACATGTCCATAAAATTCTTTGTGGCGCTTCCTTATTGCCTTCTCGTTGCGGCGTCATTATATGGATGTGGTTGGGTTGCCGAGCGTTTATCCGGATTTTTAACGCGAAAATTTGGGAAAGGCGATGAAAACAATGCCGAGATTGACGCTGAGTATAAAGTATTCGACTTGGCACTCATGGAGAAGAATCGTTCCATTTTCATGAAGAACGTCGATACATGGTTAAAAGATAACATGTTGGCCAAGATCGTTATTGGCCTTATTATTGGTTTTGTACTGGTCATTTAAGTTTCGGCATATCACCGGATGGTGCCGGAGAAGGCCGGTTCCGATGTTTATCCCCCACCGAACCGAGCCGAATGATTCACGGATCCGGTTTGAAATATCGTAAAATTGACCGTGACTTCGGTCCGTAAAATTCCGGACACTATCTGCAGATTATTTCTTTCGCCTGTCAAGCCGCCTTCTTTCTCCTTTCTTTTGCACAGATCCTTGACTCTCAATTTCTTGGGGTCCGTTCGGTTTGCAAATATCCGACACAATCTGCAACGCCCTTTGATGGACGGCTCCGGTTGCTTCTTGAGAGGTGCCTTTTTCGGAGAGGGTTTGCAGGAGATCGACAAGTTCTTTCCTGGTGCGGGAAGGCAACGTCGCGATAAGGGCTTCAAGAATCTGATGAGATCGCTGAAGCTCGTCAAGTGAGGGCTCCGGGACTTGCTTGTTTGATTCAACAGTTTCTTTATCCGACTTGGCTTTCTCGTGTTTCATGTCGTAAATCTCCTGGTAACAAGCTGACAAGCGCTGCATTTTTCAGGCGGGCGGCGACTGGTCGGCATATATTCCGTTATTCAACGGAACGATTTTAGCCTGTAATGAAGAGATATGATATTTCGTAAACATATGGAAAGCCACGTACATGTGTTCTTATGCTTCGATATCCATGCAATGACGCTGTCAGATACCGCCGCAGGATCTTTTGCCATAGAGTAGCGACATGGACCTGTTTTCTCACAATGATTTGAATGGAATTTCCAAGCTTTGCAGTTCGTATTTATTAAACCATGCGATCTGGTCTGGACTTGACGCTCTACTTGATCTTGACGGCTATATCGTTGCTCGGGGATTGGGATGTTGGGTCAAGGTCGATACCTGGTGGATTGAAGTAACCCTGAAAATTCCGCATGGTATCCGTTATTCACTCACGCTCCATGAGCCTTATGGAAAAAGGCTCATTTGGCCGCATGCAAGCTGAAGTAGCGCAGAAATGATGATTGAGAAACTCGCTGCCCATAAGCTGAGTTCGGGTAGGAGTTTTACAGAAAATCAGGCGCGCGTTAAAGCAACTTTTTCCTTTGTACGTACGAGTTGATATGTATTCCCCTCCACGTGATTTACCGGATCACCATTGGGAAGTTTGTACATAACCTTGCCCGGATGCCATTTATCTTCAGTATCGCTCGGGGCAGTGACATCTAGAAATTCGGTATATCCAAAAATACTATAGGATTTTCCCTCCGGGGTTTTTCCTATATATTCGCCAGTTTTTTCAATTTTCGTTTTATTGGACATGGAAGGATTCCCGTTGGCCTTGTAAAGAAGCCCATTATCCAGATATAAATTCAAATATCAATAAATGTTGGGTTCTTGGAAGATTGTCTCGCAATCTTCTTCAAAGGCATCCACTGCAGGGCCAATCCTGATCTTGAGTACCTAACTGTCCAGAAAATGTGCCAACTCCAACTCAAGTTAAAGATTTCCAACAACCGCTTCCTTCGTTGCCACAGTCTCGACTAAATTAGGTGGGCTTGGCTTGCGGACTGCATCACTCGATCGGAAAGGTCCGCTCCCGAAACATCTTCGTAGCGGGCCGGAATTCGTTCTTTAAGGCGAAAGAGTCGCTGATGGGCTGTCCGTGTAAGTTGACCGTACGTTGTCGCAATCAATCGTCCACGGAGGACACCCTCCTCCTTGATTTCCTTTTCGCGCGAGGTTTTGGCCGAAATTTCGTAACCAACCACGAAGGCTCTGAACATAGGGGTGCCATCCAAGGCTCCACTGCCCAAGAAGTCTTGGACGTATCCGTCGGCCTGATTCATCTCTTCGCGGCCGATGGCGGATTTCCCCTTTTTGAGCTCGATGATCAACACGTCCTGGATGCGCATTAAATTTGAGTTGGTCGAGTCAAAGGACTCTGTGCCCACCACTGAACACGTCGCGTCAGCCAGCACGACGATGTCGGGGCGCTGCCGCGCACGCGTATTCGCTGCTGTCGAACTCGGGGCCAAAAAGCCAGCGAGCCTGAGTCACCAGCGGGTGGAGCGTATGCAACTCATCTGTCGCGGGATCGCCACAAAGCTTCTCGATGGCCGTCACCACAGCCAAGCGATGGTCGATCTCGTCGAGCACCGACAACGCATCCCTGACCGTCCATTGGCTCAGCAGTCGATCGAGTCCTTCAATGTCGGAATCATCCAGCTTGGTGAGCTTTTCCAGAAGACCAGCCCCGCCTCGAGACTTCTCCAAATTGATCAATGCCTGCACTGCGGCGGACAGCGTGTCTGGATGCACAGTCGGATTGGCCTTGACCAAATCGCGCGCGAAGCTGGCGACCTCGATGCGTCCAAGCTGAGAGAGTCCTTTGAAGTCCTCGCGATTGCGGACCAAAGCTTCCTCGGAGCTTTCCTCGACCAAGTTCGTGGACAGCTTTCCGAAGACTTCTTGGGCGTATTGGCGCACAGCCTCGAAGAGTGCCTCGGTCTTCGGGCCTACCTTGAATCGAGCCCAATCTGCCTCGACCTCGCTTGCCCAGCCATCGTCGGTCTTCACCACGATGGAATAACGTTTGGCGAACCGAGCGCGCCCGTCGATGACGGCCTCCGATCCGACCCCCCAGCTCGGCGAGCCCACCAGGCGTCCATTCACCCAAAAGGCGACGCCCTGATAGATAGTGGATTTCGCGGCTCGGGTGGAATCGATTACGAATGCTTCCGCCTTCGGGGAACCAGCGATGTTGAGCGGCATCCTTTCGATGAGTCCCGACTGATCGGCCAACGACACCGATTGACCATTGACCCTGACGACGAATTGCGGATCGTGTAGGAATCGGGCCGACAGGATTTCCCGGATTCGATCAGGATGTGGAAGATGCCGCTCCACTACAACAGACAATCGCGTGCCGCTGCCTTGCCGCAAGAACGACGACTCCTTTGTTATCCAAAATGGGGTCTCGCTGCTCTGGGTGCCGATCTCGAATCCAATACCTTTGCCTTCGCGCCAAGTCTCCACGGCGTATTGATCGGCGAAGCACAGAAGGGCATGCCGACCCACGCCATTTCGCCCGTATGCCTTGCGTCGCCAAGTGGAACGATCAGGTGGGAACTCCACCTGCACGCCTTGGTGCTTGATACGATCGTATCCCAACCGCATCCATCGCCCCTTGAACTGAGCGGCGTTCATTCCATGCCCATCGTCTTGAACCACCAAGCCTGAGCCTCGACCGCCTGGAACAGTTATGTCCACAAGCGAGGCTCCGGCATCCCACGTATTTGCGACCAACTCTGTTAGAGCCACTTCGGAATCATGGGCGATTCGGCCAAGGGACCGGACAAGATAGTCTTCCTCAAAGAACGAGCCTGTTGATGTATCTATTTTTTTTGGTCTAGCCATAGCTTATGAAGCTATCGAATTGAGAAAATGCGGTTACAAACTGGTTATATCCTGAAGTGCTATTAACGAATTACAAAAAAAGTTTGTAACTCGTTAATTAAATGGTGCCGACACCAAGAGTCGAACTCGGGACCTTCTGATTACAAATGCGAGGGCCTACTCATATATCAAGATTAACATAATTTTATAGCTATTGTTTTATAAGAACTTGCAACGTATAGTGAGGTTTATAAATGACTACGTTGTATGTCGTAATTTGACCTATATAGTTACCCCAGTGTTACCCCAACGGTGCAAATATGGCAACTAGGATAAATTTCACTAAAGCAAACCTTGGAGCTCTAACTTTACCAGAACGTGGCAAGCGAGCTGACTACCAGGACGTTAAAACGTCGGGTTTGCAGTTGCGGATAACATTCAGTGGTACTAAAACTTTTTCCGTTTTGCGACGCATACGCGGCAATCTTGAACGCATAACAGTAGGGCGTTATCCTGACCTTACTATTGAACAGGCAAGGCGTAAAACAGCCGAGATAAATTCGGACATTGCCAATGATGTGAATCCGGGTGCAGTAAAAAGAGGTCGTAGGGCTGAGCTGACGTTTAGCGACTTGTTTACTGAATACTTGGAGCGACACTCGAAACCGAAGAAAAAAACGTGGGCGGAGGATAAATCACAATTTCATGCGTATCTGGTTAAGACAATAGGTGGTAGGAAGTTGTCCTTAATTGACCGAGCAATGATCGCAGTTATTCATAGCAGCATTACCAGAGCGGGGCATCCCGTAACTGCAAACCGTGTGAAGGCGTTAGTCTCAAGTATTTTTGGTTGGGCTATTTCTGCGGGGCTATGGGATAAAA
>JBDTDT010000046.1:0-18522 GCA_039922995.1 Nitrosospira sp.
CGATGAGCAGAACAGATGAGATTTTAAAGGCGGCCAAGATGCCGCCGGAAGCAGTAAAGATGTCCCGGATGATAGACGTCATCTACTTTCCGATTTTGTGCATCCTGTTGGTTGGGACCTACCACATGCACTTCATGCTGCTGGCAGGGGACTGGGACTTCTGGCTGGACTGGAAAGACCGTCAATGGTGGCCGGTGGTCACCCCCATCGTAGGCATCACCTACTGTGCCACCATCATGTACTACCTGTGGGTCAACTACCGGTTGCCGTTTGGTGCGACGCTCTGTATCGTCTGCCTGCTGGTGGGCGAATGGCTGACACGCTTCTGGGGCTTCTACTGGTGGTCGCACTACCCCATCAACTTCGTTTTCCCCTCCACCATGATCCCGGGTGCCCTCATCATGGACACCGTCATGCTGCTCACGCGCAACTGGATGATCACCGCCCTGGTTGGAGGCGGCGCCTTTGGCCTGCTGTTCTACCCGGGCAACTGGCCCATCTTTGGACCGACCCACCTGCCGCTGGTAGCCGAAGGCGTGCTGCTTTCCCTGGCTGACTACACCGGCTTCCTGTATGTACGCACGGGTACCCCCGAGTATGTACGGCTGATCGAACAAGGGTCCTTGCGCACGTTTGGCGGGCACACCACCGTCATTGCCGCCTTCTTCTCCGCGTTCGTCTCCATGCTCATGTTCTGCGTATGGTGGTACTTTGGCAAACTCTACTGCACCGCCTTCTACTACGTCAAAGGCCCACGCGGCCGGGTTACCATGAAGAACGACGTCACCGCCTACGGCGAAGAAGGCTTTCCAGAGGGGATCAAATAACGAATGTAAAGAACCTGTTGGCTGCTCACGACCGCTCCGGTGAGTACCCATAGGGAGGGCCGCCTCCCGCGCATATCGTCCCGACTTCACAGGACGATATGCGGAGCGGTGGAACCTCATCCATGGTTGAATTGTATTAAAAAGGAGTAATCGATCATGATCAAGCAAGTGGTACAGGCAGGCATATCGGCGCTTACCCTCGCCGCAGCACTTTACTGTGGCGCGGCTGGAGCGCATGGAAAGGTAGCCATGGAGGAGGATACCTGCATGCGCCGGCTCGGCGATAACAGCATGGTGCATTTGAGTGCCTACCAGCCCCAACACGAGCCGGGCGACCAATACTGCACGGAAATCCCCAAGGAAGGCGATACCTTCCTGGTGGTGGATCTGGTGGACCAGGCACTGAGGGAGATGCCTATTGGGGTACGGATAGTGAGAGGAACCAGCGAAGTAGAGGATGAGACGGTGACGTACCTGCGTCCGAGCTATCACCCTGATGGAGTAATCAGGGGGGAAACCAGCCTGGATAAGGGTGTCTATACCGTATTTATTACCGGGGAGGCAACGCCCCCTGTGCATTACCAGTATCCATTGCGCGTAAAGATGGTCAACTATGCGAATATCTTTCGTGCGTCAATCGGGCCGCTGATAGCGCTGCTGTTGCTGACCCTCTTTGGATACAAGCTCATGAAATCGAAGCAGGTACAGAACTGGCGTGCTTCACGGCGCTCATAGCACATCTTGATAGCTGCCCGCACCGGCGGCAATATCCTGGGCTCAATATAGGCTAGGAATTCCCTCGCTGATTTGAGCGCGCGGGCAGCGGCATGCAGCTGATCAACCGCGGATCGCAGGTTGTTACAGAATTCCCTTACGAAAAAGATCTGCCATGAGCAAGAAAAAAAATTTAAAGAAAGAGGACGATCCTCCCGCCCCCGCCCTATCCAAAAAAGATTATGAGGATACGCTATACAAGCTTCAGGTTGAGCTTGTCAAGCTGCAACGGCACCTGATCGAGTGCGACGACAAGATTCTGATTATCTTCGAAGGCCGGGACGCAGCAGGCAAAGATGGCACGATCAAGCGCATCACCCAGCATCTGAGTCCGCGTGAGACGCGTGTCGTCGCCCTCGGCAAGCCCTCGGACAGGGACCGAAGTTCATGGTATTTTCAGCGTTATATACCGTACCTGCCCGCTGCACAGGAACTGGTATTGTTTAACCGAAGCTGGTATAACCGGGCGGGGGTTGAACCGGTCATGGGTTTTTGCACGGATGCCGAGTATGAAGAATTCATGAGCTCGGTGCCGGAGTTCGAGCATATGCTGGTCCGTTCGGGTATTAAACTTCTGAAGTACTACCTCGACATCAGCAAGTCCGAGCAGGCGAAGCGACTGGATGATCGCGAAAAAGACCCGCTTGCGCAATGGAAGATAAGCGCCCTCGACAAGTTCGCGCTCAAGAAATGGAAAGCGTACAGTCTGGCGCGCGACAAGATGCTCGCACACACCCATAATCCCGCAACACCATGGACAATCGTACATGCCGATGACAAGTGGTTGGCGCGGATCAATATCATCAAGGATCTTCTTGGCCGGCTTGACTACAAGGGCAAGGACGAACGGCTGGTCATGCCGGACAAGCGTGTAGTACGCGCATTTGATATCGCCATTATTGAAGAAAGTTTGCTGGCCTCCTGAAGAATCCCTGCATAAACCCTCGACGGAATGCATGCCCGGCAAAAATCGGCGGCTTGTTTAGGTTGCCTGATTCAACCTAAATCCGGCAGTTGAACGGAGCGGAGTGTATGATTTTTTTGGGGTGCAGCGCAAGGCGCAACGACGGAATGGTGCGACCGCGCAGGGCGGAGCAGTGCCTTCGCAGGAAGGTGCGACCCCGCAGCGGGATGCGGGTGCCATGAAACTTGGTGGCGGCATCCCCTGCATTGCCCGATCCCCGCTGCGCGGGGCCCCTCGTGCGACGCTCCGAGGCGCCCCATTTCAAGGCGTTGCGAACAACACAGTCATGCGCCGCAAAAATTGTGCAATCCCGCCCCGTAGCGAACTCACCAAAAGGTGAAGATCAAATGATCCCCAAAATTTTTGTGTGTCATGATGTTAAATCAATTAAATGAGCGGTCAACTGTCGGATTTAGGTTCAAACAATAGCGAGAAGAAAAGGCCGCTTGCAGGGTTCTCCATGCATGCCAACGTGGACGCATTGGCGCAACAAGGTTGCGTTAATGCCAAACTGATGGGTATAAGGCGGAAAGGAGAAAAAATGAAGCGGACATTTCGTCTCCCGAGATGGGCGCTCATCGTCGCGGCGATGACGATGGACTTGGCATTGCCTGCCTGGGCTCATGAGCCGGGCGCCCATGTTCACGGCGCAGGGTCCCTGGAGATCGCTATCGATGGTGCGATGGTACAGATTAATCTGTATAGCCCGCTGGATAATCTGCTGGCATTCGAACACGTACCCGCAAATGAAAAGGAACGTCAAGCCGCCAGGGCCATGGCATTGAAGCTTCACCAGGGCGGCACGCTCTTCATTCTTACACCGGAGGCCCGATGCCGGTTGGAGACAACCCGGCTGGAATCTCCTGTGCTTGCTCCCGATTTACTGATGCCCGCCTCCGATTCAGGTAAAAGCGCTGATAGAAGTGACGGCAGGAAGGACAATACATCCAAAGCCGCTCTTCCCGCTTCAAGCGATATGCATGGAGAGCTTGAAGCCGCCTGGCAGTTCCGGTGCGCCCTGCCCCAGGCGCTACAGGGTCTCGATGTCAGGCTGTTTCCGGCATTCCCCGGTCTGCGGCGCCTTGATGCGGCGGTAGTCGGCCCGAAAGGACAGTCCAGCGCAAAGCTCTCGCCCGAATCTACTCGCCTGAAGTGGTAGATCGGGTCTTCCGAGGTTCCTCATGAGCCCGTTTGTGGTAGACATTCAGAGTCTCGTTTTTCAATGGCCCGGCAAGCATGGCTTTCGCCTGTCCATCCCTCAATTCCTGGTCAAGCGCGGAGAGCGCGTTTTTCTGCAAGGCGCAAGTGGGAGCGGCAAGAGCACCCTGCTGAGCTTGTTGGGCGGCGTGCTGCTGCCACAGCCGTGCCACATGCGCGTGCTCGATACGGACCTGACGGCGTTGACCTCTAGCGCCCGCGACCGGTTTCGCGTGGATCACATCGGATTCCTGTTCCAGCAGTTCAATCTGGTGCCTTACTTGTCCGTGCGCGAGAATGTGCTTCTTCCCTGCCGGTTCTCGCAGCGCAGGCGGCAGCGGGCGCTGCGATCGGCCGGTTCGGAATCGGCCGGTTCGCTCGAATGGTCGGCGGACCGGCTGCTGGATCAGTTGGGGCTCGATATGAAGTTGGCGCGGCAGCCGGTAACGGCGCTGTCGGTCGGGCAACAGCAGCGCGTGGCGGCCGCCCGCGCGTTGATCGGGCACCCCGATCTGATCATCGCCGATGAGCCGACTTCGGCGCTGGATGCGAACCGGCAGTCGGAATTTCTCGACATCCTGCTGGGCCGTTGCGATGACGAGAACGTGACGCTGATCTTCGTCAGCCATGACGAGCGTCTGGGATCCCATTTCAGCCGCACCGTCGACCTCGATAAACTATGTGAAATTGTCGGGGAATCGATCTGAAGCCGCTGCTGTCCCTTGCATTCGCCAGCGCGTGGAACCGGCGCGCAACGCTGGGGCTGATGGCGGTCAGTATTGCGCTTTCCGTCATGCTGCTGCTAGGTGTCGAGCAGTTGCGCACTCAGGCTAAGCAGAGCTTTTCGCAATCCATCTCCGGTACCGACTTGGTGGCTGGTGCGCGCACCAGCCCAATTCAGCTCATGCTTTATGCCGTATTTCGCATGGGGGACGCAACGCATAATATCCGCTGGTCAAGCTTCCAGGCGATAGCGGAACATCCGGCGGTAGCGTGGGCAGTGCCGATTTCGCTGGGCGACTCGCATCGCGGTTTTGCGGTGGTAGGAACCAGCATCGCATATTTCGAGCACTTCCAGTACGGCGATCATCGGTTGTTGACATTTGTGGAGGGTAAACCCTTCGTGGATATTTTCGATGCAGTGATCGGCGCGGACGTTGCCGAACAATTGGGCTACCATGTGGGGGACAGCATCGTGCTCAATCATGGTGCGAAAGGCCTCGGGCTGGCCGAGCATGCCGACAAACCTTTCAAGGTGAGCGGCATTCTGGAACGAACCGGCTTGCCGGTGGACCGCAGCGTGCATGTGCGTCTGGAGGCGATCGAGGCGATTCATCTCGACTGGCAGGGCGGCGCGCCGATGCCGGGGGTATCCATTCCGGCTGAATATGTGCGCAAGTTCGATCTGGCCCCGAAGGAAATCACGGCGGCGCTCATCGGATTGAAAAGCCGTGCGGGCGTTTTCCAGATGCAGCGGTTCATCAATCAGTACAAAGGCGAGCCGCTGCTGGCCGTGCTTCCCGGCGTGGCGCTGGACGAGCTTTGGTCCATCGTCAGTATTGTTGAAAAGTCACTCCTGGCGATTTCCGCATTGGTAGTCGCGGTCGGCTTGAGCGGGATGGTGGCTGTCGTGCTGGCCGGCCTAGGCGAGCGCAGGCGCGAACTGGCGATCCTGCGCTCGGTAGGTGCCGGTCCTCGCGTGGTTTTCATGCTGCTGGCCATCGAGGGGCTCATGGTGGTCACGACGGGCGCTTTTCTGGGCGTGCTGAGTTTGACCGCGCTCGGCCTGTTTGCCGCGCCGGTCCTGGAGGCGCACCTGGGCATTTCCTACTCGGCGGGCATGCTATCGGCCGAGGCCTGGCGGCTTCTGCTGCTCGTCATGACAACGGGGTTCCTGGTCAGCCTTATACCCGGTTATCGTGCCTACCGGCTGTCTCTTGCCGATGGCTTGATACCAAGATTGTAAGAGCCGAATATGAATTTATGGATAAATATGGCAACTTCCCGGTACATTTACCCCCTCTTCCGCTTCATTCTGCTTTTTATCGGCTGGCTGGTGTTCGCGGTGCAACCCGCGGCGGCGGCCGACAAGGATTATCAGGTCGGCGACAAACTGCCGGCGCCGGCGCCCGGCAAAGCCAAAATCAAGCCCGTGCCTCCGGCAACCGCCACTGTCGCGTACAAGGAAAAGACCTGGGATGACCTGATGCCCAAAAGCTGGGACCCCATGGCGTCCTTGAAGGGGTTGAAGCTGGACAAGCTTGAAGACAGCGACCCCCGTGCCATTGAAGCGCTGGAAAAGATTCGGGAAGCCTGGCGCACCGCCCCGGTCGAGCCGAAGCTGGACGGAGAACGAATCCGCATACCCGGATTTGTGATTCCCCTGGAGAAATCGGGCAATAAGGTCAGGGAGTTTTTGCTCGTTCCCTATTTCGGCGCCTGCATTCACACCCCCCCACCCCCACCTAATCAGATTATCCACGTCAGGTCCTCGAAACCCATTGCGAATATGCACACCATGGATACCATGTGGGTCAGCGGCGTCATGCATGTCGCCAATGTCGATACCGAAATGGGCCAGGCGGGCTACCATTTGAAAGCCGAATGGGTTGTGCCTTATCCATAATCTTCTCGCAACGATTCCATCCGGAATGCTATTCACATAGATGGCGAGGCATGCCGCGTCATTCCGGCGTTAACGCTTCCGCAGGTTCTTTCGGAGCCGCCTCTCTGCTCGTCTCCCGTGTTCCCCATGTCCCCCGCGTATTAATTATTCACTCCGCATTCCTCATCATCGTTACCCGGTGTTCAGCTTAAATAACTTTAAACATAATAATGTTGACAAAGTATCTGACGATTGATACGCTATATTCAACTGCCGCATCCTGCCTTCCACCCCTTCAGCCGATATTTAGCGATGAGATACAAGGCGATGCTTTGCTTATGAAAACAAAAAGATTCGCAGCGATAATCTTTATGACCGGTTTACTCGTTTCGTGTGCACCGATGAGTCCCTACGAGACGATCAATAGTCCCATTCTGCGTAAAGCGGTCCAGAACGCGAGAACCCGTAGCGATCATTATGCCTTAACGGGGTATTTTGAGAATCTGGCGCAAGAGATGAAGGCGAAAGCGGAGGAGCAAAGGAAACTGCTGGAGCATTACCAGGAGAAGAGTTATCTCTACGGGCGGCAAGCCCAGGATCGGCAGTCGCATACCTGGGCTTTGCTGCGCAGGTATGAACAAGCTGTGGAAACAAGCCTGGCTGAGGCAGTTTCCCATCGACGGATCGCAGTGGAGCTTACGCGGAAAAACTATGCTTCTCCCGCCCGGTCAACGAATAATGCAATTTTCATGGAATCCTCATCTGGGTTTAATAACAGCCGGGACGACTGGCGCAGCATGCAGTGAGCCAGGCCTGATACTCATTCCTTCGCTGGTCACTTGCCGGAATATTTGGCTGGGGTATTTGCACAGAGATCTTGTGACTCTGCGAAATCAGTTTTGGCGAATATGCCAAGGAGGTACTATTGGTAAAAAAATGGTTACCGCTGCTGCTTCTTATCGTTTTTGCGATTATCAGTATTGCCGCTTTGAGCGGACTGGCCAGGAATGTCGCCCAGAAAAGAATCCTTGTCAGTGACCCGCTATACAGGACAGTAGGGAAGAAGAAGCCGCATCGGATTGCAAGGAATCTGCCGCAGGCAAAGGAGCTGGCGACAGCCAGGAAGTAGCTTCCAGCAGATCCTCCGGTATCCGCGTAGTATCGAGAGCGTGCGCCAGGATGCGAGAAAGCAGGTACGTGCAATACATTGCCGGTGTTTTCTAGGGAACACGTTCGGGAATATTGGCTGAACGATCTGAGCCGGCTGGCCCTCCGTTATGGCGAGCATGATCGTCCTGACATGAAACCGTAACACAGGGAAAACGCACAATCCTGTAATATTAATAATCCGCCATTGATATTGACATGAAGCGGCCATCCGACCAAAACGAAGAAGAGGGAAAAATGCTGGGATCACATAAGCTTAACCTGCTGGCCGTGGTTGCGGCGTGCGGCACGTTGATGAGCGCTGCCGGCATTGCGAGCGCTGAGACGACAATAAAAATTGATGGTTCCAATACCATGTATCCCGTTTCCGAAGCAGGCGCGGAAAGTTTCCGGGCAAGCAGGAAAGAAGCCACCAAAGTGAAGGTCGGCATTTCCGGTACGGGCGGCGGCTTCACGAAATTCTGCCGGGGTGAAATAGATATCGTGAATGCTTCTCGCCCTATCGAAGGAAAGGAAATGAAGGCCTGCAGCAAGGCCCACGTGGAATATATCGAATTGCCGATGGCGTATGATGCCTTGACAGTCGTGGTGAATCCGGAGAATACCTGGCTCAAAACCATCACCGTCAAGGAACTGAAGAAAATGTGGGCGCCGGCGGCCCAAGGCAAGATCACCAAATGGAGCCAGGTCAACCCGGCATGGCCTGATGAGGCGTTCAAGCTTTACGCCTCAGGCCCGGGTTCCGGCACTTTCGATTACTTTACGCAAGCCATCGTTGGCAAAGCCAATTCGAGCCGGGACGACTACATTTCATCCAAGGACAACGACAAAGTCTTGATACAGGGTGTCGCGGAGGATAAGAATGCGCTGGGATTCATCGGTTTTGCCTCCTATATAGACAATCAGGACAAAGTCAAAGCGCTCGCCATCGATAACGATACAGACGAGGGAATCATTCCTTCCGTCGAAACGGTGGAGGACGCAACCTACCAGCCTTTATCCCGGCCTATTTTTATTTATGTGAGCACGAAGGCGGCAAAAAGACCTGAAGTCAAAGAGTTTGTTACCTTCTATATAAAAAACGGATCGGCCCTGGTGAGAGGCGTGCAGTATTTTCCCCTTCCCCCCAGAGCCTACCGGGCCAATATGGAGTTTTTCAAGACGAACCGGGTGGGAACGGTATTTGACGGCTTTTTACCGGTTGGCCTGACCATTGACGACCTGCTCAAGCGGGAAGCCCGTATTTATGAAAATTAATGCCGGATGAAGGCAAGATCAGGGGTGGCGTTATTTTCCATCCACCCGCAGGCCATCACTATGACGAATACTTGCCTATTCCGAAAAGGGCCAGGGTCAACAAAGGAATAAAACAGACAATAAAGGGAACAAGCCTCACCCCCATCAGATCTGGAAGCATGATTTTGCCGCGAGTACCCCACTTCAGAATGGTCGAGTCAAGGTACCCTGACATCTCGGCGTAAAGATAGCTGCCCGCCAGCAAGCCCATTATGCCCACAATCGCGTCATAATTGCCCTGCCCCACTGCCGCCGCGCCGGTACCTGGGCAATAGCCCAGCAATGCAAAACCGGCCCCGAAGATCAATCCGCCAGTTATATTTGCGGCATAGCGTGTCGGTTTGACATGGAGCTGGACAAGTCCCAGTGCATGCATCGAGAAGATGCCGATCATGCCCACGACGATTGCCGTGAGCATGATTTTCATGACTGTGAAATCGGTCAGGAGAAGCGCGCCTATCAATACCTCGTACTTGGCGACTCCTCCCTTCTGCAACAGGAAACCGAAGACGATGCCAAATATAAATCCCAGCATGAGCTGTTTCGCGGAATCAGGTTTTGTTTTTTCCTTTTCTCCTGATTCCTTCTCCGGTCGGCTCGCCCGTTCAAGCTGTGCCGGCAATAAAGCCGTGGGTTCAAGCCCGGATTGAGACGGTTCGTGGGAATGGGAGGAGATTATCGGATTCATAAGACCTGCCCTTAAAGACCAAACATCAGCTTCGCGGTAACGGCGCCGCCCGCAAAAAAACACATCAGCGCGATCCATGAGCCTACCGAGAGTTGCAGCGTCCCGCTAATGCCATGGCCGCTTGTGCAGCCGCCCGCCAGCCGTGCGCCGAACGCCATCACTGTACCGCCGATGAACGCAACACCAAGGCGTAGCGCCTGGCTGGAACCGAAGCGTTCTTCCCATAACGAAGGTATCCACCTCGCAGTGATTTCGCCGCCGGTATAGGCCGCCAGAAAAGCGCCCAGGATAATGCCGATCATGAGCATGACGCCCCATTCGACCTGCGGTTTTGTTTCCTGAAAGAACTTGAGGGAACCGGTATGCCTCTTGAAGAATAGCTTTCCAATGAGGCCGGCAATGCGCGCGAACGATGTCGAAACACCCAGCGCCTGGTTGGAAAAATAAAATGTCGCCATGGAGAGAACGCCGATCAGCGCTCCGACCAGATACGGAGACCATGCACCGCCGTCATATTCCATAGCCACCTCGACAGTCAGATTGCATTTCTCGGAAGGCGGGTGGCTAATGCGGCCTGCTTCACCAAACTTGCATGAGCTTTTTCTTTCATAAATAACCTTTAAGGTACGATGGGTTGAATAACCTTCTTCAACTGGATGACGCTACTGGAAAACCCCTCCACTCCCCGCACTCGATTCCCGGTTTTCCCAGTCTGGCTGAACCACTGGCGTCTGCCCGCGCCCAGCGCAAGCAGCCCCGCTCCCAGCAGCGCGAGGGACATGGGCTCCGGCACGGCCTGAGGGAAAAGCGACGATGAATCGCTCATCAGGATTAGATTGGCGCCATTAATTCCGTTGATGCTCCCAACTGTATTGATGCCGCACTCCAGGCCGCCCAAGGTATTCGGACCCGCTCCGCTTATCAGCATACCCGCGCCATTCGTAAAGCAGGAGGAGGGATCGGTCTGCGAGAAGGGAACAGTGAACAAGGTCTGGAAATCGAGGCTGAGTCCGGACGCTGATCCACCAGGAAAATAAAGCGGATCAAAACTCCCAACAGTTATCCCAAGCGTACTGCTCCCGGTTGCCGTGATGCTTTCCACGCCGGGATAATTGTCGGGACCGGAATTGTCGAGGGGGCCGGGCAGCACCTGTTGGGCGGAAATAGCGGTCTGCGCTGTGGAGGCATTCACCGCGCCGGATAAGATGAGTACCGGGTCGCTATTCGTGGCATCCGGTCCGAACCCGGTCCCATTTCCTGCGCTGGCATTCGGCGCTGGATCGAAATACAACCTGAAGAAATTGTCGCCGCCGCCGATGGTATTCAGCACGACGCTGTTGCCCGCGGTGGAGACCACTTGCTGCTGATAGCCGGCAATATATGTCCATCCATTCGCTCCCGTGGTGCCGCTGTTGCTGTCCAGGAAGCTGGCGAGGGAAGCTTGTGCATAGACCTGGAACACGTCTCCCTTTGGATGGGTGAATATCGATGCATTACCGACCGGCGTCAATAACGTGCTGCCTGGCGTCCAATCCAGGCCCTTCGCATCTATCGCGGGATCGGGGCCGACGCCATCGTCATTAATGATAACTGCATGAGCGGCCGTTGTCAGCATCATGGCCACGATGGCGGGGAATAGCTTGCGTTGCAGACTCATTTGTCGGCTCCTGAAGCAGGCATGAGGCTGGGACTCCCATCCGTAGCCCGATAAACCATTCATTAAAAAATATCAATAGCGTCCCACGGTCTCCGCTCCTGCGGCATTGCACATGGCACGCAACAAAACGGGTAGTTCCAAGCAAACCGTCTGGGCGATCATCCCTTCTTTTCCAGCGGAAAGCCCAGTGCTTCCCATGCGCGAAGGCCGCCGAGCATGTTATAAACGTTGGTAAACCCGTTGCGTTCGAGAATGCTTGCAGCCAGGCCCGCCCGGTGCCCGACGCTGCAATGAACCACTAGTTCGCTTTCTTTAGGGAACGGGGGAATGCTTCCCTCCAGGTAACCGACATAAGTATGGCGCGCCCCCGGTATGCGTTTTTCCGCCCACTCGTTATCGTCCCGCACGTCAAGCACGTTTACCGGATGGTCCTGCATCCGGTCGGCGCATTCCTGTGCGCTGATCGTGCCAAGCCCGTAAATGGGCAGTCCCTGTTCGCACCAGGCTTCCACACCGCCGCCCAGCAGGCCCCCTACCCTGTCGAGGCCGATGCGCGACAACGAAGTAACGGCCTCATGCATATGCTCTGGTTCATCCGCCACCAGGAATATCAGCGTGGTCTCGTCCGCCACCCAGCCGCCAAAGGCGGCGATGCCCTTCAACCAGATGTTGTACGAAAACGGGATATGTGCCCCGGCAAAAGCGTCGGGAGAGCGGCAATCGATGACGATTCCGTCCACCATTCGTTTCTGGAATTCCCTGGGCTGAAGGATGCGGAAATACGCCGGCAGTCCCGGCGGCCTTCCTCCCATCAGGTTCACCCTTTCCATGTGGGAAAAATAGGGCGGGCGCGGCAATTTTTCGGCGACCTTGTGATCGACGAATTCCATGCGGCTCACCTTGAAGACGAGGTTGGTTTCCTTCTCGATTCCCAGCGTCGAATCGTCGCGTTTGGAAATACTTCCGCCACATGCCGAGCCGGACCCATGCGCGGAAAAAAGGAGGGCCTGGTCGCCCAGCGTAGCAATCTTCCCGTGGATGGAGTCATAAAGGATCCCGGCATTTTCGCCGGTCTTATCGGGGTCCGGCAGATCGGTGCGCCCCGTCTCGCTGACAAAGAGCGTATCCCCGGTGAATACGCCCCAGCATTTATCGTTGGTATCTTCGGGATAAACAGCATACTTACGCTTTCCGGCGTGTGGCCGGGTGTTTCCAAAACAACGATGCGTGTGATGCCCACCGTGAGCTCTTTTTCGTCCGCGAGCTTGATATCCGAGTGGCCAAACAGTGCGTGCGTGCCCGTTACAATCCTTGCTCCTGTCATTGCAGCCAATGTTCGGGAACCGAATTCAAAATCTTCCTGGCGATGCGTTTCCAGAATATGGGAGATGCTCAAATCGTTTTGCTGGGCGAGTTGCAGATATTCATCGATATCGCGCCGCGGGTCGATCACTACGGCAAGGCCTTCGCCGCACCCGAGCAGGTAGGAGTTCTGGCCCAGGCCTTCGGCTTTCAATCTTTTGAAGAACATTTTCTGCTCCCTTGCTCCGACCGCCTGCGCAATTTCGTTTGATTTGACGGACAACACCTGACAATTATAAAGAATAGCATATTGGCAACGCATAGGCGGATCAGTGCGTTGGGGCACATAATCCGAAAATTGGCTGGCGCGATGCCCTCCTGAAATCAACCCGCCCGGATGATTGCCTGGTTCAATCCAGCGGGATCGTGACTACACCGCCCGATTATGTCCGAGCCGAAGATCGGCGTAGCCGTCAAGGCCTTGCCGACACTGGACGCAAGCTACAAAAAGCACGGCAGCAACTAGCCAAGGCCGGTATAAAAGAAAGGGTTAAGAAGTCACGCAGCAGTTAAATGCGGGCAATTTCTTGCTGCCGGACACGGACAAATGCGGCGCGAATATCGGCCGGAATATTCGCAAGACTCTGTAATAGCGGGTGTCAATTAGCATAAAATGTTACTTCACCAACATGCAGCGGAGAATCAATCGAATCTGACCTTGTTGATTATTAGATTCGCAACCGATGTTGAATCGGGTAGTCCCATCCCCTGAAGCGCTGCCGTCCCATTAATCACTTGCAAATCAATCGAGCCCGGCCCGATCGAGTATGTCGATAAACCGCAGTTATGCCTCTTTCGGAAACTGGACGCTGGGCCATCCTTTCACGACCCTGTCAGTCCTGTTTTTGCTCGGCATTCTTGCCGCCCATTACACGGTCGGCCATTTGCGCATCGATACCGATACCGCCAACCTCATTGCGCCCGATGCGCCTTTTCAGCAATACCGCCGCCTGTATGAACAAGCTTTTTCGCAGGATTTGAGCACGCTGTTGCTGGTGGTTGAATCAGATACGCCTGAATTGACCAAATCCGCCAGCAGAAGACTGCTGAGCGTGCTCAGCGCCAACACGACCCACTTCAAGTCGGCCTATATTCCCAACGACAACGAATTTTTTCGCCGGAACGGTCTGCTTTATCTTGATACCGACGAGTTGCAGACGCTGTCCAACGATCTGTCGGTCGCTCAGCCGTTTATCGGCAGGATTGCGCAGCAACCCAACCTGACCGGTTTCTTTTCTATTTTTGAGGATGCCCTGAAGGCCACAGATAAGGCGGCAACAGAAAAGAGCCAGACTGTGCCAATTGACTTGGCCTCGCTGGCCGACAAGGTTTCCCTTGTTTTGCATAAAACGCTCAATGGCGAAAATGCCCTGCTTTCATGGGAATCGTTGATTGCCGAGCAGAAAAGACATTCCGGCAAGGCGTTTATCATTGTCTCTCCCAAGCTCGATCATTCGGAGGTCCGTCCCGCGCAAGGCGCGATCGAAGCTATCCGCAGAGCCGCAGCGGATTTCCAGGATCTCGGTATGCCGGAGGTCAAGGTGTGGGTGACGGGCGAAGTCGGCCTTGAAGATGACGAACTTGCGGGCATGAGCACCGGCACCTTTACCGCCAGCGTGTTCTCCGTCGTCCTGGTACTACTTATCTTATTGGTTGCTTACCGGTCCATTTTACTTACAGTAGCCACGTTGCTGACCCTGGCCATGGGCATGGTTTTCTGCGGGGCATTCGCAGCGATTGCGGTAACGGAATTAAACCTGATTTCACTCGCTTTTGCGGTATCCAATATCGGCCTCGGCGTGGAATATGCCATTCATTTTTGCCTGCGCTATCGGGACAATTTGAAGGATCATCCCGATAAGGAATTGGCCCTGCGCGACACTTTTATGACCGTGGGGCCCTCGCTGTTATTGGCCGCCGGCACCACCTCCATCGGGCTTTACGCCTTTATCCCGACTGATTACAAAGGCGTCGCCGAGCTTGGGCTGCTGGCAGGCACCAGCCTGTTTATTTGCCTGTTGATTACCCTGGTTTCGCTCCCGGCGCTGTTGAAAATCCTGCCGGCCCCGCGGAAGTTCGGGTTGGAGAAAGGACCGCATCCCCTCTCTAACCTGTCAAGGAGACTGGCGACCCTGCCGCTCCGTTATGCCAAGCCGGTTGCCGTTGCGACCCTCGTTCTGGCCCTGGCCTCCATCGCATTGGCGTTTAACGTGAAGACCGATTTCAATCCGATCGACCTTCGCGACCCGAATACCGAATCGGTGATCGCATTCAAGGAATTGCTGGCAGACGAGGAAACCACGCCGCTGACGTTGAATGTGCTGGCCAGGGATGAAAACAGCACCAGAATCCTGCAAAAAAAGTTGTCGGCATTGGCTTCGGTGGATAAAACCGTCAGCCTTTTTGACTTCCAGCCCACGGACCAGGATGAAAAACTGGCTATGATTGAAGACCTGGGGCTGATACTCGGCTCTCAGGCACAGCAGTTCCCTGAACTTGAAACCGAGGCCGACCCGGTTCCCGGCATCACCCGTTTGATCAAAACCATCGATATCCTCCTGCCCCAGAAAACCAGTGCCCGCGATAGGGAGTCATTGACCCGCTTGAAAAAGGAGTTGCAGGAAATTCTGGCCCAGTTTAAGGCAAAGCCGGAGCCCGACCGGAAGCCCTTCATTAAAAAAATACAAACTGCGCTGCTGGGTACCTTACCGCCTGTCATGAAAGAATTGTCACAGAGCCTGGAAGCCGGGAATATCAGCTTGGCCGATCTGCCCTCCGACATCAGGGTGCACTGGCTAAGCAAGGACGGTTTATACCGCGTCCAGATCTTCCCCAAAAAAGATCTGAACGATCTCGCCAACCTGAAGGAATTCATTGCCGAAGTGCAATCGGTCGCGCCGGAAACAACCGGCCTGCCGATCATATACTGGGAATCCATGAAGGAAGTCGTCCAGGCTTTTCAGCAGGCTATCGTGATTGCCCTGGTTGCCATCGCGGTGATATTGCTCGCCATCCGGCGCAGTTTTATGGATACCGCGCTGGTCATGGCGACGCTGATACTGGCCGGCCTTTTTACGATGGCCAGCGCGGTGCTCACCCACACTCCTATTAATTTTGCCAACATCATCGCCCTGCCGCTGCTGTTGGGACTGGGGGTCGACAACGGCATCCACATGCTCGTAAAACTGCAATCGCTTTCCGAAGGGGAGGACATCTATCAATCCAGCACCGCCAGAGCCATATTTTTTGGGGCGCTCACCACTTCCTCCAGCTTTGGAGGATTGGCGTTCTCGCCGCACGCCGGTATCTCCAGCATGGGTTTGATCATTACGATGGGCATATTCTGGATCATGGTTTGTACGTTTATAATCCTTCCGGCGCTTAGTAAACTGGTATTGGGCTATAACAAGGATGGTTTCCACTGCCCTGATTAAGAGCTGAAAATTCTGTTGGATTTAATAGAAATTTTACTGAAAGATCGCTTTATAAATAAACATAATAGCGATGCGCATGCTGATTAGTTCGCTGGGGGCGTATCAACGATAAGTAAGTGCCTTCGTATCAAACTGGAAAATTGGTTATTTCGAGTGACTTGAATACGCAGCATAGAATCAATCGAGGCTACCCATATTGATTTGTATTTAACGGGTAGAGTCCTGCTCATTCGATTCGGAAATTTGAATGTTACATGGCTACACAAAGATAGAAGAGATGAATATTAAAAAAAATGAATGGCACTATTTGGACGATCAGACGGGTGAAATGATCGGGCCCATGACTCTCATAGAGTTGGACGATCTACGGAAGCAAAAAAAGATCGAGGATTTCACAAACGTTGTGTCAACGCAGATGCTAAGGCGCTCTGGTGGAGTGGGGATCCATCCTATTTCTTACTCGATGATCTCCCGAGTGAGTGTAGAGTTCACACCCCATGCTGACGAGTTCCTGGAGTCGCGGGATGGTCAAATCACAACGGTTCTTTCCGGACCGAACAACTGTGGAAAAACCCTGCTACTACGGGAGCTTTTCGCTCTTCTTGGCGATGACGCTTACCTGATCCAGTGCAATCGGTTCTCTCACGTCGATATTCTCAACACGCGTCAGCAAGAAGAGCATGAGCATCGCCGTTACTACGACAACTTCATGCAGAACTTTCATACCTCACAACGGAACATCGAAAACAATGAGCTTGGCTTGGAGCAGATCATTACCGGCCTAAAAGATGATCAACGGGACAAGCTATTTCAGATTTCCAAGGATCTTTTGGGAAATGAATTTTCACTGAAGCAATCCGACCCGGATAATCGCTTCAGCCCTTACTATGTTGATATGGATGGTGAGAATCTTCGATATGGTAGCAGTGGCACCCGCTTACTAATTACGTTGCTTGGCACGCTACTGGATAAGCGATTTTCGGTAATATTGATTGACGAACCAGAAATCGGACTAAGCCCGAAGATTCAAGCTGCACTAGCTCGTTTTTTGTATGATAAAGAAGAACGGAAAATTCTTTGTCCGCATCTTAAGCAGGTCTTTGTGGCCACGCATTCACATCTGTTCTTGGATCGAGCCGTAATCTCAAACAACTTTGCCGTCATGAAAGAAGATGCGATTATCTCAGTTCGGCAGATAAAGTCTCCTAATTCTCTGCATCAATTGCAGTTTAATCTTCTTGGAAATGAGTTGGAGTCAATCTTTTTGCCTTCAGCAATCCTAGTCGTCGAGGGCAGATCTGATGAAACGTTTCTTGCTCGGATAATGCAGCTGCATATACCCAACCGTCGGGTCACCATAGTCCATGCTGGCGGTGACGGTGAAGTCGCCAACAAACTCAATGTACTTAAGGAGGCTCTTGGAGATCTATCTGTTAGTCCCTACCGAACCCGTCTATTTGTCGTCTTAGACAACAAACATAGCATAAGCGCATTACGACTTGAGAAACAGGGTGTTTCCAAGAATAATATTACTGTATGGTCAAAAAATGGTATTGAGTATATGTACCCGGAATGCATTCTTGCTAGCACGTTTCGATGCGATGTATCGGATCTTCATAAGGTCAACCTTGAGGTAGATTCCATTGAGTTCAACGGAATTCGGAAGACAAAGAAAGAGCTTGCACACCTTGTTGCTGAGCATCTCTCAACGAGTCATGCCGTACATGCTGAACTTGAAGTATTAATATCGCAAGTGCGTTTCGCGTGTGGTTGAGTCCACCGAGAGCCTGTTGAGATGCCTGCTCGCCAGCGTTGCATGATTCCGTTTCGTTGCGTAGTATCATATCGGGTGTATAGATGAAGTGTTCAGAACCTCCATCTTGGCCGCCCATCTCTACTTCGTTCACCAATTAATCCCGCTCAAGCGGGGAGTTTTGCAAGAAACTCGGATGTAAATCAAAACGAGGAGAAACAATTGACTCTGAAAAGCCTTCTTTGGATCGTGTTGATATTTGCGCTTGTGGCAATAATTCGGACTTCGACTCGTAACGCCAAGTGGGGTTATGGTCCGAGTATAGCGATGGGAGTGGTGACGTTAATTTTGGTGAGTCTGGTTCTGATGGGGTACATATAGTGACGTAAGGTAGAACAGATTGCGGGCAACGGACATTCGATCGAGATCGCGAGAAAGCAGAATCAATAGCGTCAGACTCGATAGATTTTGCGTCGATTTCCCCTGGAATTGTTGTTCAACTAATCCGTAAGCTCTTCCCCTTGGGAGACAAGCAAACAGCAGAGCCCGATACCGTTCTCAGGAGAAAAAGTTATTCAGATCATTTCGTGTAGCTACCAGAAACATGCGGATAAAATTCTGGACATACTTAACGACGAAATTCTTAATTCAACAGCACTCTACGAGTATAAACCGCGAACACCTGAAAGCATGGTTTCCTGGCTCAGGGCAAAACAAGATACGAATTTTCCGGTAATAGGACTAGCAGCCTGTCGGACTTAAAGGAAATCGGCTACAAAAGTGTCTGGCTGGTCTATA
>JBDTDT010000047.1:0-46334 GCA_039922995.1 Nitrosospira sp.
CCCAGGCAAGCCAGGATCAGCCGCACTCGCGTGCGCATCCTGCAAAGCTTGCATTCGCATGAATGCCTGAATGACCGGAATTTTACCAGGAGATTACTGAACCGTTATGTCGGCCCCTCCGTCGGCCCTATCGTCGGCCATGCCATCCATCGATGTGGTAATTCCGGTCTACAATGCGCCCGTACTGACGCGGCGGTGCATCGATTCCGTGGTTGCCTGTCTTGGCCGATCCATCCGATATATTTATATTCAGGATGATGCTTCCGAGGCTGAGACGCACCAGATGCTCGATAACGTGCCATATGCGTGTGTCCGTATTCATCATGCCCAGAGGAATCAGGGCTTCGGCGCATCGGTAAATGCAGCAATTAATCGCTCCGACGCATCCTATGTACTGATACTCAATTCGGATACGATGGTAAGCGAAGATATATTGCCTTGCTTATGTGCGGCGCTTGCGGCTGATCCGCAGCTGGCCGTCATCATTCCCGGTGGCAATGACTATGCCAGGGACAATCTGGACCGATATGTGCGCGAGCCCGGTGGTTACGTTCGTACACACCGCCTCCGAGGTCATGCGTTCCTGATCCGGCGTCACGTTTTCCTTGAAATCGGGGGTTTCGATTCCGCATTCGGTCGTGGTTATTATGAAGATATAGATCTGGGCCGCCGGCTAAACCAGCATGGCTGGCGTCTCGGCGTGTCTCCCGAGGCTCACATATACCATAAAGGTGGCGGATCATTCGGACGCGGCCAGTCTTACAAGGAGCTGGTAACGCGTAACCGTAACCTTTACTTTTCGCGCTATCCTAACGCATCACTTAATGTCCTGCTTCTCTCGGACAATGGCCCATTGACGCATTTTCCCTCAAGTCTTCTTAATGCACTCGACTACGTGCTTTACGAAGGCGGTTACATCCATTGGCTTACGCCGGAGCCGGCGCGATTACTTCTCTGCTTGCAGATGCGCAGTTATGCCATAGGTGCGGAGGCGGTGGTAAGGCTTCTGCTGCGTGGCTGGCGTGCAGACAGGCGTATTTCCGAAGTATGGATTTTGCCCGACACCCCGCGATTACTGCGCGCATTGCTTGTTCTTTGGGCACGCACCTGCCAACTTAAAGTGTTATCGTGGGAAAAAGAGGCAACACCGCAAGGTCTTGCGCCCAGGTTGCCTTCAAAATAGGCTTGGGGGGATTCCGGATGGGATAGAAGGAAGATTCCGCGAATACCACATATCCACTGATCGGGGGATGAATGCGTGTAACCATACTTGGATGCACCGGCGGCATAGCGGCAAGTTTAAGAACCACTTGCCTGATGCTTGACGATGACATTCTGGTTGATGTAGGTACCGGTGCGGGTGATTTAACGGTGAGCCAGATGCTGCGTATCAACACTGTATTTCTTACCCATTCGCATCTCGACCATGCAGCACTACTGCCGATGCTGGCTGATGTTGTGGGGCCACGCCGAGATACGCCACTCATAGTTTATGCCTTGCCTGAAACCATCGCTATACTCAAACAGGATATGTTCAATTTTAGGCTTTGGCCGGATTACACTGCCTTGCCTTCGCCCGACGAACCCTACGTCGTATTCCAATCCATCGTGGTGGGACAGATGGTGGAATTGGAGGGAAGGAAAATTATTCCGCTACCGGTGCGGCATGCCGTGCCGGGCGTGGCCTATCAACTCGACAGTGGCAACGCCAGTTTTGTCTTCAGTGGCGACACGACATACCACGAGCCGTTCTGGAACGCACTAAATCTGATCAAAAACCTGCGCTATCTGATGATCGAGGCAACGTTTCTCAACGACAACAAGGCAGGGGCCGAGGTTTCCGGCCATATGCGTCCGGAACTGCTGGCGCAGGGGTTAAAGCACCTCAACAAGGCCGTTCATCTTCTGATCACCCACATGGAACCGGGTAATGAGGATGCTACGATGGCGGAAATTCAGGCAGTAGCAGGAGATTTCAATCCGGAAAGATTGAAGCGTGGGCAGACGTTCGAGTTTTAAGCTAATTTAATTTAACTACAACCATTTCTTCCAGCGAAATAGCGCCAGCATCCCCACGCTAATTGCCACCATTGCTCCCAGCACCGCGAAAAACCCCCACTCCCATTCGAGGCCCGGCAAGTATTTAAAATTCATGCCGTAGATGCCGGCAATCAGGGATAGGGGCATAAATATAGTGGTAATGACGGTGAGAACTTTCATTACCGTACTGATGCGGTAGCTTACGCTGGATATATAGATGTCTAGCATGCCTGCGGTCAGGTCGCGCAGGGATTCAACCGACTCGATGATGTGAATGGTATGATCGTATACGTCCCGAAGATAAAGTAATGTATCGCGGGTAAACAAGGGCGAATCCCCTCGTTGCAACGAGCTGATAACTTCTCGTAACGGCCACAGAGATTTTCTTAGAAAAACACCCTCACGCTTCAGATGGTAAATTGAATGCAGGGTACTGGGTCGAGGGTTGGCTATCAGCTCGGATTCCAGCGCTTCGGTTTTCTCGTCGAGCCGTTCGAGGATGACGAAGTAACTGTCCACAATGGCGTCAATTAAACCATACATCAGAAAATCGGCACCCGATTTTCTGATCTGGCCTTTACCTGATTGCAAGCGCTCGCACACCGTCCCGAGCTGAATACTATTGGTTTCAAGAAACGACAGCACAAAATTATTCCCTAGTATCAGGCTGACCTGATCGGAATCAATTCTTTCTTCCGGCCCCTTATTTTCGTAATCAAAAGTTTTTAGCACCACGTAGAGGTAATCACCGTAGTCCTCCAGTTTTGAGCGCTGATTAGCGTTAAATATATCCTCCAGCACCAGCGGATGAAGATTGAAACAAGCACCTATCTGCTCCATTACCGCGGTATCTCCTAAACCGTGAACATTGAGCCATATGGTGCCGCGTGCGAGCTTGATTTTGTCAGTCAGGTTAGCAGCTGTTAATTCGGATTCGCGCACACCACCTTCGTCAAAATCCAACAGCATAATGCGGGGGGCAATAGTTGTTTTTTTGCCGATATGCACCAACGTTCCCGGTGGTAATCCTGCTTTAGTGGACCTTTTTCTGGAGTGGGATGCCATCGATTTTGCCCGAGTTATATACTGGCTATGCTCTGGCCGTTGTGGTCGTTTTACAGTTATTTCTTTCCAGCCTCTCTCTTATGCGGAAATTGAAACCCAAAGTGGCCCATTCTTCAATTTCGGCAGATAGTGCCATATCGGTCAACGGGTTGCGTTCCAGCCATCCCTCATCAATAAGCAGCTCGAATTCCGTATTATCCATGCGCGCTTTCAGCCAGGGTAACTCGTTATCACTGCGACAGCGATGAAACAATGTTGCCAGGCGTAGCGCGAACAGGAGTGCAAAATCTGTCGGGTTAACAGCGGAGTCTCGCGCTTTACAGATAACACCCCGATGAGCAAGCGTAAGCAAGCTCAGATGTTTTTGTTCCATTCTCGAAAAACCTGGCATGTCAGCGTTACCGAGAATGTATGCAGAATGCTTGTGATAGCCAGAATGGGCTACGGAAATGCCGACCTCATGCAACCGGGCCGACCATGAGAGGATATGGAGCATTTCTTCGGCTTCATCAGGTAATTCTGTCAGCAATTGTTTTCCCAGCAATAGCGCAAGCGATTCCACCCGTTTTGCCTGCGCAGAATCTACCCGGTAGCGTTGCATGAATTGTCTCACCGTCACTTCGCGCATATCCTGATTGTGGAAGCGTCCCAGCAAATCATAGAGGACGCCTTGACGCAACGCTCCCATGGCTTGGGACATGCACTGGATACCCAGTTCAGAAAAAGCCGCGGACATGATAGCAAAGCCACCCGGAATGACAGGTGCCCGATCGGCGCGTAGCCCGGCAATTTCAAGCTTTTTAATATCGCCAACCTTGAGAAGGTGATCGCGAAAATTATCCAGCCCTCCCGGTGTGATATCTCCAGGATTGCCGCCGTCACCGAAATTGTTCAGCTTTATAATTTCACCCAGTGCACGCGCTGTGCCGGATGAGCCAAACGCGTGTTGCCAATGGATACTGGAGAATTCTGCAACGATAGCCTGCACCTCGCTGCGCGCGGCAAGCTCAGCTCGTCTCATTGAGGCCTTGGTAATTTTGCCATCTGGAAAAAAACGCAGACTGTAACTGACACAGCCCATGTAGAGACTCTCCAGCTTGATCGGTTTTAGACGCCGGCCGATGATAAACTCGGTAGAGCCGCCCCCGATATCCATAACCAATCGATTATCGCCAGAGGCCGGCAGGCTATGGGCGACGCCCAGATAGATAAGACGTGCTTCTTCGCGCCCGGCGATAACTTCAATAGGGAATCCTATGGCGGCCTCGGCTTTTTTTAGAAAGGCTGATGCGTTCTTCGCTACTCGTAGGGAATTTGTGCCGACTGCGCGAACCGAATGAGGCGGGAAGTCTCGCAGGCGCTCGCCAAAACGCTCGAGGCACTCCAAAGCACGCGCCTGGGAATCCTCATCCAGCCGTTTGTCGGCGGTAAGCCCGGCGGCAAGCCGCACCATTTCGCGTAAGCTATCCAGCGGATAAATCTGTTTTCCTACTACCCGCGCCACTTGCAGACGAAAACTATTAGAGCCAAGATCGACTGCTGCAAGGGTAGAGTATTCGAGCATGGCTTCCCGGCTGATTTCAAATATTGCTAAAAAGAACTTATTCCCTTACTTCGCGCTCGATCTCTTCAACAGTTACATGCCGTACATCTCTGCCCTTAACCATATAGATAACATATTCCGACATGTTTTTAGCATGATCGCCAATACGCTCAATTGCTTTGGCTATAAACAGAATTTCCAGGGCAGTAGATATTTTGCGCGGATCTTCCATCATGAAAGTAATGAGCTGACGCATGATAGAACGGAATTCTTCATCCACCTGTTCGTCTTGGCGCACAACCCGGGCCGCTGCTGTCAGATCTAGGCGGGCAAATGCGTCCAGCGATTTGTGCAGCATTTCCAATGCGATGTTGGCAACATGCCTGATTTCCACGAAACGTGGCATATGCATGCGATCGGTTTCATATATCAGCTTTGCCATGCGGGCAATCTTTTCTGCTTCATCACCAATACGTTCCAGATCGGTAATAGTCTTGATGACTGTCATAATCATGCGTAGATCGCCAGCAGCAGGCTGTCGGCGTGCGATAATCTGACTGCAGATTTCATCTATCGACACCTCCATCGCATTTACGCGATGGTCATCGGCAATAATATTTTCAATGAGGCTCTCGTTACCGCTGGTAAGCGCCTCAATGGCTTTTTCAATCTGCTCCTCGACAAATCCACCCATATGCAGCACGCGCGTGCGCACTGCCTCAAGATCGGCGTCAAACTGCTTGGATATATGTTCACTGCTCGCCATTACCTACCTGTTGATCGGTTAGAACCAAGGAATGATACCCGTCGGTTGTGACAGTTTTATTGCTGATTCATTAGATAACAATTGTTCGGATACCATCATTGGTCCCCAGCAGCAACACGTCAGCGCCGCGCTTCGCGAACAGACCATTCGTTACTACCCCCGTTATGTGATTGAGTGTTGCCTCCAGTTCAACCGGTTTCAAAATTTGTAAGCCATGCACGTCCAGAATTATGTTGCCGTTGTCAGTGGTAAATCCTTGGCGTAACACGGGCTGCCCGCCCAAGCGCGTTATTTCACGAGCCACATAGCTGTGAGCCATCGGAATTACTTCCACTGGGAGTGGAAATTTGCCAAGCAACTTTACAAGTTTGCTCTCATCGGCGATGCAGATAAATTTTTGCGTCATCGCTGCGACAATTTTCTCGCGTGTCAATGCCCCGCCTCCGCCTTTTATCATGGCGAGGTGTTCCGTGATTTCATCTGCGCCATCCACATAAACCGGAAGAATACTAATAGTATTTAAATCAACGACCTCGATACCATGCCCTCTAAGGCGCTGAGCAGTGGCCTCTGAGCTTGCCACTGCCCCTTCGATTGTATGTTTGATGGTGGACAGCTCATCAATGAAATAATTTGCGGTGGAACCAGTGCCCACACCGACCATGCAACCGTCAGGAATATATTGAATAGCTGCTTGCGCGACTGCGCGTTTTTGTTCGTCTTGCGTCATGATGTTATTTTATAAATAAATAGTCATCTGTCAGGATAATACTATCCTTCAGTTTTTACAATGAATCTGATGCTTAGGGCATCTCCGCCGTGCTAAAATCTGAAGCCTCCGACTTCTCTGAACGAGCATCCGCGATGAAAAACAGCTATCTCGAACGAATTCTGACCGCTCGGGTTTATGACGTGGCATCAGAAAGTCCGTTGGAACTGGCGCCAAATTTGTCTATGCGCTTGCACAATCGACTATTGTTAAAGCGGGAGGATATGCAGGAGGTATTTTCTTTCAAAGTGCGCGGCGCTTACAATAAAATGGTTAAGCTTTCTCCCGCTGCACTCAAGCGTGGGGTGGTGACAGCCTCTGCCGGCAACCATGCCCAGGGAGTGGCGCTCGCTGCGCAACGATTGAATTGCCGTGCCACTATCGTGATGCCAATTACTACTCCGCAAATCAAAATGCAGGCGGTAGAGGCGCGCGGCGCGACAGTGGTGACTCACGGTGATTCCTATGACGAGGCGTATGCTCGTGCACTTGAATTGGCGGCAGAGGAGCGTGCCACTTTTGTGCATCCTTACGATGATCCCGATGTCATAGCGGGACAAGGTACCATCGGAATGGAGATCCTGCGTCAGCATGCTGGCGCCATCCATGCCATCTTTGCACCCATAGGTGGGGGTGGACTTATTTCCGGTATCGCCGCATACGTAAAAAGGCTATATCCGGAAGTCAAAATTATCGGAGTAGAACCCGTCGATGCCGATACCATGTATCAATCGCTAAAAGTGGGACACCGAGTCAAGCTTGCCCACGTAGGGCTATTTGCGGATGGCGTGGCAGTTAAGCAAGTGGGAGCGGAAACTTTCCGTTTGTGCCGTGAGCTGGTGGACGAAATTATATTGGTGGATACTGATGCCATCTGCGCCGCGATCAAGGACGTGTTTGAGGATACTCGCACCATTCTGGAGCCATCCGGAGCGCTCTCCATCGCCGGTGCGAAGGCATATGTAAAGCGAGAAAAAATTCGTGGGAAAAATCTGATCGCAATTGCTTCGGGTGCCAACATGAATTTTGACCGACTGCGTCATATTTCCGAACGAGCGGAGCTCGGTGAACAGCGAGAAGCGGTGATGGCTGTGACTATTCCCGAGGAGCCGGGTAGTTTTAATAAATTTTGCGCCATGCTGGGAACAAAGAGTATTACCGAATTCAATTACCGCTACGCTGACCCAAAAGAAGCGCATGTATTCGTTGCCGTGTCGGTACGCAATCGTGACGAGGCGACCAAGCTGATCAAGAATCTGGAGAAAAGTGGCCTGTGCACCGTGGATTTAACTGACAATGAAATGGCAAAACTTCATATACGTCATCTAGTGGGAGGGCGTGCGCGTGAAGTAAAAGATGAACTCCTCTATCGCTTCGAATTTCCCGACCGACCCGGTGCTCTCATGAAATTCCTGAACAGCATGAGTCGTCAATGGAATATTACCTTGTTCCATTACCGTAACCATGGTGCTGACTACGGTCGAGTGCTTGTGGGCATGGAGGTGCCACCGGACGAGAAGGCCGAATTCAAAGCATTTCTCAAGCAGCTTGAGAACCATTATTGGGATGAAAGCAACAATCCAGCGTATAAATTATTCTTGGGATAGACGCCAATATGAATTTCCATACGGCCTTAGCCAACTCAAGCCCGCATTGGTGCTCGTCACAGGGTGCATTTAGACAATGTATTGCTTCCTACTCCCCGAATATCGAATAAAAAGACACTGATTTTTTATTCGATATTCGGGGAATCAGTCGATGTGTCAGTATAGGTGTATGTTTGTAAATCCTATTTGAGGGAAAATTTATTAATGGGCTGCACATCAGAACATATGAACCAGATGACACTAGCCGTAGCCGCCATTCTGTTGCTGAATATCCTGAACTTGAGTGACGTGCGTGCCAATAGTTTAAAAAACTTGTTTAAAGCTAGCGGCATGGAGGTCGGCGGCTGGATCAACGGAGGAGCAACTTACAATGCGAATAATCCGTCCGATGGTTTCAATGGTACCGTTACTTTTGCGGATCGGGCTAACCGTTTTCAGCCGAACCAGTTCAATCTATTTATACAGCGTGCCGTACCGTCGGAAGGCACAGAATGGGATATTGGGGGCCGCTTCGATTTTATGTTTGGCACAGATGCTATTTATGCCCAGGCTTTTGGCATTTCTGCATTCGATGAGAATACCGGGCAGCCCTCCGATAGAGGCAATTGGGATCTCAATTTGTGTTGTAAATCAACCCGCACGTACGGGATCGCCCTTCCACAGGCCTACCTGGAGGCATATGTACCGATCGGTAATGGCTTGAATATCAAGGCCGGACATTTCTATTCGCCGCTTGGTTATGAAACGGTCCCTGCTCCCAACAACTTTTTTTATACCCATGCCTACATTTTGAATAGCGGCGAACCCTTTACCCATACGGGGTTGCTGGGCAACTATACTGTCAATGCAAATTTATCCATTCTGGGTGGTGCGACCACCGGCAGCGCCACTGGAGGCTGGGATGGCGGTTTTGATAAACAACTGGACAACTGGGGCGGCTTAGCCGGTGCCCTCTGGACCAGCGACGATAAAAGAAGCTCGGCCCTGGGGGAGGCACTTACGGGCAGACAGCGACCAATGAGCCCTGGATCATGTACAACGTCGTCCTGCAACACAGGATAACCCCCAGAACTCACCTGATTGTGCATCATACGCATGGTTGGGCCAGTAAGATTTTCCTGGAAAATGGGATCAAGAATGCGGAATGGTACAGCATCAACACGCACCTGACCTATGACCTTCTCTATGATCTGTCCATCGGCATTCGTGCCGAACGTTTCACCGATCGAGATGGTTGGCGTGTCTTTTCCCCTTACCGGATACTTTCTGCGACCAACAATAGAGGCGTTAGTTATGCGGGTAACATTCCTTTTATCAGCGCGCCCGCCGATTACTATGAAGTTACGCTGGGTATGAACTGGAAACCGGCCAAAAGACTGAAAATGGACTGGAAACCGATGCAGAAGGTAAATATCCGGCCAAACATACGTTATGACAGAGCAGATGGCATTGATATGGCATTCCGGCCGTTTGATGGCAGGAAGGACCAATTCCTATTTTCGCTGGATGCCACGATTCCATTCTGATGCAGATTGTATGAACAGAAGAGTGTTGCTTGCTTATTACGGGAACTCATGAGATGAAATCATACGATTTTTTATTCTTTGAGAAAAGGTATTAGGGGATTGATATCATCTTACTTATAAGAAACTTATGATTTCAACTTTTTATCAGATCCTTATGTCTAGGGAACTAAGGAAATTCGCAAATGAAATGTCTGCCAAAATGCAGAAGCCGGATAATAGCTGCTCTATCAGGCATTCTTATGTTAATCATCTTGAACTCAAGCAATGCTTATGCGAATAACTTGGCAAATTTCTTTAAAGATAGCGGCCTGAAGATTGGAGGTTGGCTCAACGCTGGAGCGACTTATAATCCGGGTAATCCGGCCAACGGATACAATGGCTCCGTTACTTTCGCTGATCGGGCTAATCGATTTCAGCTGAATCAATTTAATTTATTCGTACAGCGTACCGTGGTGACTGAAGGCAAGGCGTTCGATATCGGTGGTCGTTTTGATTTCATGTTCGGTACTGACGCCATTTATACCCAGGCTTTCGGCATTCCTCCGTTTGATGTGAATTCCGGCCAGCCGACGAATAGGGGAAACTGGGATCTCAATTTATGTTGTTCTTCTACCCGTACCTACGGTATCGCACTGCCGCAGGCTTATATGGAGGCCTACATTCCAGTTGGGAATGGCCTGAACGTCAAAGTGGGTCATTTCTATTCACCAACCGGCTATGAGACCGTTCCTGCTCCCGACAACTTTTTCTATACTCACGCGTATACCTTTAATAATGGCGAGCCTTTTACCCATACGGGACTGTTAGGCAACTACGCGCTTAGTAAGAATTGGTCACTCATGGGTGGCGCAATTACCGGTAGTGCGACAGGTGGATGGGATGGTGGTTTTGATAAGCAGCTGGGTAATTGGGGGGGGCTGGGCGGCATTACATGGACCAGTGATGATATGAGAAGCTCCATTAATGTCACAGGTACTTACAGCGAAACCTCCACACGAAGTAATAAACCCTGGGGTATGTACAACGTCGTGTTGCAACACAGGATTACCCCTAAAACTCATCTGGTTTTGCACCATGTCCATGGTTACGCGGGAGGAGTCTTATTGAATGGGTCACCCAAAAATGCGGAATGGTATGGCATCAACACGCATTTGTATTATGATCTCCTGAACGATTTATCTATAGGTATTCGTGGTGAGTGGTTTCGTGACAGAGACGGCTTCCGTGTTTTTTCACCGTTTAGGGTGCTGGCTGCCACCGATAGCACAGGATCCAGTTTTGCGGGCAACTTCATACCCACTGCTGCCCCTGCTGATTATTACGAGGTCACGTTGGGTATGAACTGGAAACCGGCCAAAAGACTGAATATGGACTGGAAACCGATGCAAAAGCTGAATATTCGTCCCAATATTCGTTATGACAGAGCAGATGGCATTAATCAGTCATACAGGCCTTTCGATGGTAGAAAGGATCAATTCCTTTTCTCTCTGGATGCAATGATTCCTTTCTGAGTCAGCTATTCCGATCAGGCAGGAGCGAAACGCCTGCATCATAGAGGGAGCCAAGAATGGGAGCTCACAGCTAGATATAAGTAAGATTCCTCAACTCTTCACTCTTACTGCTACAATCTAAATATTTTCACATATATTTAACAAAGATATCACATAATATCAACATATGCCATGTTGCGTTTTCGTGACATAATACCTGTGTTATTTGTAGTGTTTTTACCTAAAGGAAATCACACATGACATGCCTAAAAAAAAGCAGAAGTCAGATGGTGCTTGCCTTCGCGGGTATTCTCCTGGCAATGACAATAGGCTCAACCAGCGTTCAGGCTAATACCGCAATGGATATATTTAAAAACAGCGGCATAAGAGTAGGTGGCTGGATCAATGGGGGTGCAACTTTTAATCCAAGCCAGACAGACGGATTTAATGGGCCAGTTACTTTCGGTGATCGAGCCAATCGGGCCCAACTGAATCAGTTTAATATATTCGTACAGCGCGCCGTGGTAGCAGAAGGCAGCTCATGGGATATAGGGGGCCGCTTCGATTTTATGTTCGGTTCGGATGCAATTTTTACGCAGGCTTATGGGGTTCCCGCATTTGATGTAAATTCTGGGCAACCGTTGCACAGAAGCAACTGGGATCTTGATTTGTGCTGTGCCTCGACTCGTTACTATGGTATCGCACTCCCTCAAGCTTATGCGGAAGTCTATATTCCGGTTGGTAATGGGCTGAACGTCAAAGTCGGCCATTTTTACACGCCGATCGGCTATGAATCGGTTCCAGCACCCGATAATTTCTTTTATACCCATGCCTACACCATGCAATATGGAGAACCTTTTACCCATACTGGCGTGCTGGGTAATTATAAGGTCAGTAAAAATTGGTCGGTCATAGGAGCGACAACTACCGGTAGCGCAACCGGCGGCTGGGATGGCGGTTTTGATAAACAATTAGGTAATTGGGGTGGTATAGCAGGCGTCACCTGGACCAGTGACGATATGGGGAGTTCAGCTAATATCAGCGGCACCTACAGCGAAACTTCCACTCGTAGCAGCCAGCCTTGGGGGTTATATAGCATCGTACTGAAACACAGGATTACTCCCAACACTCATTTTGTTTTTCAACACGATCATGGTTACGCTGGCGGAGTCTTGGTGAATGGAGTGAATAAGACAGCTGAATGGTATGGCATCAACACTCACCTATACTATGATCTTACCTCTGAGCTATCAATAGGTGTCCGTGGCGAGTGGTTCCGCGATAGAGACGGTTTCCGTGTCTTTTCGCCCGGCCGCGTATCTGCTGCCACCAATAATCAGGGATTTAGTTATGCGCTTGGATCAAACCAGCTTGGCAATGCCACCAGCATGCCCGCCGATTATTACGCAGTCACCGCGGGTATGAATTGGAAAGCCGCAAAGACATTGAAGATAGACTGGAAGCCGATACAGCAGTTTAATGTTCGTCCCAATGTTCGGTATGACAATGTGGATGCTTTACATGACGCAACCTACCGGCCTTTCGGGGGACATAAAGATCAAGTCGTATTATCTCTCGATTTTATGTTGCCATTCTGATCCAAGTATAAAGAAGAATTCGCCGGGACACGCTTTTCTTGGTCAATCAGGCAATGCAATTGTCTAATCGTAAAATCATTCTCCTATGGGGAATTCCGGCATCGATGAACTCATCCCCCACAGTTTGAAAACCAAACCTGGCATAAAACCCCATCGCGTAAACCTGTGCGTTCAAAACTATCGGCTGCATATGCCGCTTTCTTGCTTCTTCCAGCAAGCGCAGCATTAAGGAGCTTCCCACGCCTTTCCGCCGCCAGTTCTTCAGTACTGCCATGCGACCGATAACGCCTTCCAGTAGTAATCGGGCCGTGCCAACAGGATTTCCCGCCGAATCTAACGCAAGTATATGAATGCAGCTTGAATCCAATGCATCCCATTCCAATTCGACCGGGACATGCTGTTCGCGGATAAAAACCTCTTCGCGTATTACGCGTAATGCCCAGCCATCATCTCGCCAACTTGCTACTTGAACCGTACAGATATCCGTATTTACCTGGCTCATACATTTCTGATTTGTTCTGGCTGAGCTAAGATCAGACGGGTCGGTAATCAAGTTCATAGATGACTATTCAAAAGGATGCCGGAGCAAAATGGTTTCTTCTCGATCCGGGCCGGTTGATATCATATCTATAGGTACCTCGCAAACCTCCTCCATACGTCTCAGATAGTTCTGGGCTGCTTCGGGCAGGCATTCAAAATTCCTGATTCCAACGGTACTATCCAACCACCCCGGCATTTCTTCGTAGACTGGTTCGCAATAGGCCAATTCTTCCGCACCCACTGGTAGAATACTGCTGAATTTGGCTCCCTCGCCGTTACCCGTCAATTTGTAGCCCACACCGAGACGCAGGGTTTCGACACCATCCAGCACATCCAATTTAGTAACGCACAGCCCAGACACGCCATTAATCTGAACAGACCGCTTTAGTGCGGCTGCATCGAACCAGCCGCAACGGCGTGGCCGCCCCGTAGTAGCTCCAAACTCCTTGCCGCGCTTAGCCAAATACCTACCTACATCATTATCCAGCTCGGTTGGAAAGGGCCCCGCACCAACCCGCGTCGTATATGCCTTGGTGATGCCCAATACATAATGCAGCATTTGCGGACCAACGCCGCTTCCAGTGGTGGCCGCGCCTGCAATGCAATTGCTCGATGTAACAAAAGGGTAAGTTCCATGATCGATATCAAGCAATGTTCCTTGCGCACCTTCAAACAGCAGGTTGCTACCAGCCTTGTTGGCTTCAAACAAAAGCTGCGGTACGTCCGCCATCATTGGTTTGATACGCTCAGCCAGGGCCAGCGTGTCATCCATGGTTTGCTGAAAGTCTACCACCGAAGCATGGAAGTAATTTTTCAGTACGAAGTTATGATAATCCAGCATCTCGCCGAGTTTGGCGGCGAAGCGGTCACGATGAAATAAATCCTGCAGACGTACAGCGCGCCGTGCAACCTTATCTTCATAGGCGGGACCAATACCTCGTCCCGTGGTACCGATCTTATCGGTTCCCCTGGCTGTTTCCCGAGCATTGTCAAGCGCGCTGTGGCACGGCAGAATAAGTGGACAAGCTTCACTAATGCGGAGCCTTCCTTTCGTGTCGACCCCCGCTCGCTCCAACATATCAACTTCATCTAGTAATGCCTGTGGAGATACTACGACCCCATTGCCAATATAGCAGGCAACATTGTCACGCAAAATTCCAGAAGGGATCAGATGCAATACGGTTTGTTTACCGGCAATGACCAAAGTATGTCCCGCATTATGGCCCCCCTGGAAGCGAACCACGCCTTGAGCATGATCTGTAAGCCAATCTACTATCTTGCCTTTACCCTCATCGCCCCATTGAGTACCAATAACAACCACATTCTTAATCATGTCTGCTAATCATCAAAATAAGCCTGCCAATGTTTAAAACATAAGGAGACAGGTATGCCTTCAAATATTTTGGGGTCTGAATACTCAAATCAAGCTAGATCTGTTCTATGGTCCAAATTTCGTCTTGCAATACCAGCTTTCTATCACAGTTGAACATATCCACCTCACTTTCATGCCCCGGTAATTGAACAACCACTATCTGACCTTCATTGCGAAGCTGATCAATCGTATTTCGCAATGTGTCGTCGCCCTTTACGTAAGGCGAAAGAATTCCCTTAGGGTGGAGATCGGGCTGAATCAATCCCGATAATTCCCGCAGATCCATACTGAAGCCGGTGGCTGGCCGAGCTCTGCCGAACGCCTTACCGACGTCGTCATAACGTCCACCGAGTGCGATTGCGTTGGAGCAGCTGCCGGTATAAGCAGCAAACACCATACCGCTGTGGTAGTGATACCCCCGCAGGTCAGCCAGATCAAACGCCAGCATATCCACCGCGGATTTCAACTCGTCACCCACCACCTCAAGTTCGTCCAGCGCTGTCCGGATTTCCGGATAATCGGGCAGAAACCGGCGCGCAAGCATCAGTATGCTGCTATCGCCATATAATTCCGGCAGCAGCAACAATGCCTCCCTCGCATTCCTATCCACACGCTTGCTCAACCCAGCGCATAGTTTATTCAACCCGCAGATATCTTTGGCCTGCAATACACTGAATAATTCAGTTTCCATCTCAAGGGGGATTCCCGCACCTCTGATCAAGCCACGAAATACGGCGACATGACCAAGATCGAGATGAATTTTGCTTATACCCGAGATCGCGAGAGATTGCAGCATAAGCTGTTGAACTTCCAGATCGCTTTCCAGGCCGGCATGCCCATAAAGTTCCGCACCAATCTGAAGTGGTTCGCGAGTCCGGGTCAATCCCGATGGAAGGGTATGTAACACGCTGCCTGCGTAACAAAGGCGAGTAATTCCCTTGCGATTCAGTAAGTGCGCGTCGATACGCGCAGTCTGAGGTGTCATATCCGTGCGCAGGCCCATCATACGGCCGCTCAACTGATCCACAACCTTGAACATACGCAAGTCCGTATCGCCGCCGCTACCCGAAAGTAGCGATTCTACGTACTCCAGCAACGGCGGACCTACTAGCTCGTAACCGTGAGCTAATAGCCAGTCCATGATCCGTCGCCGCATCATCTCAATGCGCAACGCTTCCGCAGGCAGGATATCCTCAATGTATTCAGGAAGAATCCACTTACGCATGGTTATGATTCAATTACATTTCAAGAGAAGTATGATGCAAAAATCTAGTTTACGAGGTAGAGCAACAACAATCCTGCCAGCATGGAGGTTAAACCGATAAAACGTATCTGACCGTCACCAATTTCAGTCAATTTCCTGAAAGTCTCTCGCCAGACAGCAGGTATCAGAAACGGAAGAAGCCCTTCTATGACCAGCATCAGGGCAAATGCAATTAAGAAAGTGTCCCACATGTCGCCATAACCTCGGTAGACACCTTAATGAATTCAAGTCCCTAGACGAACTCTTTTGCCAGTCAAAACGAAAGAAATAGCAAAGTGGGAGTATACAGATAATAGATATCGAAATATTTCTCAGGCGGCGGTGGGCATAGATTCGTAAGTGACGGTTAGAAAGAATTTAAAGTTATCCGATGTTATTTCGTATTCCGCCCCGGATTCTTCAAATACTTGAAAAACTCCGAATTTGGCTCCAGAACCATCATGTCGCCCTTGTTCTTGAAGCTCTGCTTATAAGCTTCCATGCTGCGGTAAAAGGAGTAGAACTCCGGATTTGGCTGAAAAGCAGCGGCATAGATTGCTGAGGCCTTGGCATCCCCCTCTCCCTTGACCTCCTGAGCTTTTCGATAAGCTTCTGCAAGGATCACTTCGCGCTGCCGGTCGGCGTCGGCGCGAATCTTTTCAGATTCCGCCGCACCGGTCGAGCGCAATTCGTTGGCTACGCGCTTCCGTTCCGCTTCCATCCGGCGGTACACTGATTCGCTTACTTCCTGCGGTAAATCTACCCGTTTCAGGCGTACATCCACGACCTCCACCCCAATCTTGCGAGCATCGGCATCGGCCTTCTGGCGCATGATTTCCATAATTTTGTCGCGTTCACCGGAAACCACGTCATGAACAGTCCGATTGCCGAATTCATCCCGCAGACTGGAATTCACCGTTTGAGACAAGCGGGTCTGTGCCAGCATTTCATCTCCACGCACGCTGATATAGTATTGTTTTACATCAATGATGCGCCATTTGACAAATAAGTCCACCAGCACATTCTTTTTTTCCGAGGTAATGAAACGTTCCGGCTCGGCAGTATCCATTGTCAAAATACGCGAGTCAAAATACCGCACGTTTTGCGCCAACGGGATCTTGAAATACAGACCGGGCGAGGTTTTCACATCCACCACTTCGCCCAGCTGAAACAGAATGGCCTGCTGGCGCTGGTCCACGATGTACAGTGAAGAACTGGCAAGAAGAAACAGCGCAACAACAATGCCCACTATCGTTGAGGTATAGTTCTTCACTTATCTTGTCTCCCGTTCACGACCGCGAAATGCTTCGCGCGTGCGCGAAGCGTTGTCAGGTACGACCTCTGCCGCCGCCGCAGGCAATGCCTCAGGCGCCAGAGTAGAGGGAGACGAAGGTCCGCTCATTTGTATCAATTTATCCAGCGGCAGATAAAGCAGGTTGTTGCCGTTTTTCTGATCTACCAGAATCTTGCTGGTGCTGGAGAGTACCTGCTGCATCATATCCAGATATAGACGATCACGGGTGACGCCCGGCGCCTTGCTGTATTCCACGAGAACCTGCTTGAAGCGGCTGGCATCCCCCTCGGAGCTGGCAATTACCCGTTGCTTGTAGCCCTCAGATTCCTCCAGCAGGCGTGCGGCATTTCCCTTGGCTTTCGGAATGACATCGTTGGCATAGGCCTGACCTTCGTTCTTCTGCCGCTCTCTATCCTGCCCCGCCTTGACCGCATCGTCGAAGGCTGCCTGTACTTGTTCCGGCGGCTGCGCATTCTGCATGGTCACCTTGCTGATGGCAATCCCTATCTTGTAGCGATCGAGAATTTCCTGCATCAGCTGTGTCGCCTTGGCGGCTACTTGTTCGCGTCCCTCGTAGAGGACAAAATCCATTTTGCTTTTACCAATAATTTCGCGAATGGCGGTTTCCGCTGCCTGTAGCACGGCATTTTCCGGATCGCGGTTATTGAACAGGAATTCTTCGGGATTCTTGAGAATATACTGCACGGCAAATTGAATATCGATGATATTTTCGTCATCGGTCAACATAAGAGATTCTTTCAGTACCTTGCTTCTTACGTTGTTGCGATAGCCAATTTCCACTGTACGCACCTGGCTTACGTTAACGGTTTCCACTATTTCAACCGGGTAAGGTAAATGCCAGCGCAAGCCCGCCTGGGTAGTTTCCACGTATTTTCCGAAACGCAGCACCAAGCCCCGCTGGCCTTCATTGACGATGTAAAATCCGCTCGATACCCAAAGCAGCAGGAGCAGTCCGGCAAGCAGGCCAATGCTGCTGCCATACCGTCGTGGAGCGCCGCCGCCACTGGACCCCTCATCGCCGCCCGAGTTTCCCCCGCCACCCTTGCGTTTGAACAGGTTATTGAGCTTCTTGTTAAAATTGCGCCACAGTTGATCCAGATCAGGCGGACCGGAATTGCCTTTCTTTCTTCCCCACTGAGGATCGTTCAATCCCATGATGATTCCTATTTTTTCTGTTTAATATAGATACAACCATCAAACGGCATGGTAAAAAACTCTGAATTCCAGTTATGTGGAAATACAAATTATACGGATCGGCTGTCTATCCATAATCAAGCGCTGCGTATCTGTCAATTACGTTTCCGAGTTCTGACTGATCCTTACACTGTTGCAAAGCACGCTCATCAATTGCTTCTGACAGTGACAGCTTAATAAATTCCAGCCCTTCGCGGGTTTTTGCACTCACTCTAATCTGAGTAATTCTACCACACTCATCACGCCCATACCCCGCCCCGCCTGCCGATAAATTGATCAAATCTATTTTGTTTAATACCAGTATTTGCGGAATCGAATCGGCACCGATTTCCTTCAATACTTTGTTCACTTCATCGATCTGCTTATTCCGATTGGGGCTGCCGGCATCCACCACATGAAGTAGCATATCGGCCTGCACCGTTTCCTCAAGTGTGGCACGGAATGCGGCGATAAGTGTATGGGGCAAGTCGCGAATGAATCCTACCGTATCCGAGATCACGAGCAGCCCGTGATCCGGGACAAACAATTTGCGGGTGGTGGCGTCCAGAGTAGCGAACAGTTGATCGGCGACGTAGGCGTTGCTGCGGGTAAGGCTATTGAACAGTGTGGATTTGCCGGCGTTGGTATAGCCGACTACAGAAACCGACATTACCTGGGCGCGTTGCCGGGAACGGCGTTGTACCTCTCGTTGACGTTGAAATTTCCCAAGTTTTTCCTTGAGCACCTTAACCCGCTTCCAGAGCAAGCGCCGGTCAGTCTCCAATTGGGTTTCGCCAGGACCACGCAAACCTATACCGCCTTTTTGCCGTTCCAGATGAGTCCATCCACGTACCAGACGGGTGGCGAGATGTTCGAGTTGCGCAAGTTCCACCTGCAGCTTACCTTCATGGCTTTTCGCGCGTTGGGCAAAGATATCTAAAATCAGACTGGTGCGATCTATTACGTGGCATCTGAGATGCTGCTCCAGATTACGTTGCTGGGCGGGAGAAAGATCGTGATTGAAAATCACTAGCGATGCGCCTGTTTGTTCCAGCGCCAACGTAATTTCGTCCACTTTGCCACTGCCCGCAAAGGTGGCAGGATCGGGCCGGGAGCGCTTTCCCGTGACTATCGCGGAAATTGCAAGCCCATCACTTGCGGTTAATTGCCGTAGTTCCTCCAGATTTTCAGCATAATCGCTGTCGCTAAAATCGAGACTAACCAGCACAACCCCGCTGGTATTGGGCACGTTACCAGCGCGACGCTCAAGCATCAGGAGTGGCGGGTCCCTCAAATGGTATAGTAACAGCCCTGGCGGGAACAACGGTCGAGATTGCGTGCTTATATACCATCTGTGTGACAGTGTTCTTCAGCAGCACCACATACTGATCGAATGAATCAATATGTCCCTGAAGCTTGATACCATTAACCAGATAAATCGATACCGGAATATGCTCCTTTCGTAAAGTGTTCAGAAACGGGTCTTGTAACAATTGCCCTTTTGCGCTCATGGGTGACTCCATATTTTAATTATCAAAAGGTAACTCTACTTGATTTTCAGGAGTAAATCCATATTCTTGGACGAAAGGCAAACAGGGTATATTTTTATAAATTGACCTAAACCAGCGAGCCACAATCCACTTCAAACAAATTCGGGAAAAAACCGAGCTCACGCTAATAAAGAAATAGCGGAAAAGTACTTGCTGACGTAGTTCCAGGAATTTCAAGTGGCTCGAATTCGGCACAGGACGTTGAATTGCCTGCTGCTGCTGGAATTTGCCCAAGCTGGAATTCTCAGCCTGGGCAAGAATTTAGAGAGTTACTTTGAGATAGGTAGTAGTACTAAGGCGACCATGCTCCCATCACGGCAATTATCCAAACGGTTTGGGTTTCGGTGTATCGTTGTTTGAAGGAGGCAGGATGGGTAACATGAAATCGGGCTGCTTTCCAGTCAGGGTTTTTAAGAAAGCCACGATTTTGGCATTTTCTTCCTTACTGAAGTTGCGGCCTAACTGCAGGCGCCCCATGGTGTTTACCGCGTCTTCCAGGGTTGCAGCAGCACCGTCATGAAAATAGGGATAAGTCAATTCCACATTTCGTAACGTTGGAACCTTGAACATGAAACGGTCGGCATCCTTACCAGTTACGGCAAATCGACCTTCCGCCTTGTTTGTTGTCTTGTAAGGTTCATGGACGCCGAATTTCTGGAACGAGCCGCCTCCCACCGCAGCACCGTTATGGCAACTCGTGCAACCGCTCTCCTTGAATAGCTTGTAACCCTCTGTCTCAGTCTGGTTCAACGCACTCTTATCGCCCTTAAGCCATTTATCGAAACGAGAGTCAGGCGTAATCAGGGTTTCTTCGAAGGCCGCGATCGCATCGGTTACCATACCGATATCGATTTTATCGGAGCCAAACAATTGTTTGAAGCGAGACCTGTACTGGGGAATGGAGCGTAGCACGTCCACCACCAATTCGTGGGTAAATCCCATTTCACCAGGGTTTGCTATAGGGCCGCCCGCCTGCTCTTTAAGGTCCTTGGCACGACCGTCCCAGAACTGCGCAAGATTCATGCTGGAGTTCAATACCGTTGGCGCATTGATCGGCCCCTGGTGCCAGTTGTGGCCGATAGATGTTTGCAGATTATCCGTGCCGCCCATGCTCAGGTTGTGACAGGAATTACAAGAAATGAACCCGGACTTCGATAGACGCGGATCAAAAAAGAGCATTTTGCCCAGTTCTACCATGTTTGGGTTCTTCGGCTTTGCGGCCTCAATGGGCTGTATGGGTTCATTAGCAGCAAGCGTGGTGACTGGGGCGGCAACGGCTCCAATAGATATCAGCGATATTATTAATGCTCGCATTATCATCGGTAATCTCCTAAAAAACGCGGCTGTAATGGCGCAGCCGATTACGCCTACAAACTATCCGTAAGGGTACCTCTCTTATTTAAGGGTACCTCTAAAAATTGAAAAGCTTCAGACAAGCCGGTTTATCAGCCGAAAAGGCAAAGTTCGGGCGCGACAACGATGTTCGACGTTGCAGGTAAAGCTTTTTTGGGAGCTGAAGGTATAGCGAAGCGAATAATCCGACAATTCGCTTAGCGGATGTTTGTAATCCGGATTTTTAGGGATGTTCATGAAAGCCTTAACAGCCTGGGTAGAATTCACACACCCGAGGCTCGCTAAAATATTTAATCGCTGATTCATTCGCCCTGCTTAGGGCGCGCAACTGTAATCTGCTCCCTTATGGAATAGCCAGATCCACCGTAACCGCTCCCCTCAAAAGAGGTGCGGTTGAGTAGCCGCGCCAGTTCGGTCAGGGCTTGCTGATATACCTGACGTTTGAACTCGACCACGGAGTCCAATTCTACCCAATATTGATTCCAACGCCAGGCATCGAATTCGGGGCGAACGCTCGTGCGCAGGGAGACGTCGCAATCTCGTCCAATCAACCGCAGCAGGTACCAAATCTGCTTTTGCCCCTTGTAGCTTCCTCGCCAGTCGCGTCTTATCCATTGATCGGGCACTTCATAGCGAAGCCAGTCCCGGGTGCGCCCGATGATCTCGACGTGCCAGGGATGTAACCCTACTTCTTCCGTCAATTCGCGATACATTGCCTGTTCCGGGCTTTCACCCGGTTTAATGCCACCCTGAGGGAATTGCCAGGAATCCTGCTTGATGCGCTTACCCCAGAAGACCTCATTCTTCGAGTTCAGTAGAATAATACCGACATTGGAGCGATAACCGTTACGGTCGATCATGCGATTCACCCGTTTGATCCGTCACAAGAGGACAAATTTTTTCATATTTTATCCCAGATTGAAAGCTGTCATGAGATTAATAAAACTCGTGTCGGATAGCCGCGGCTTTTTAGTATTACGTATTTTTACGTATTCCCACAACAGCTTCCTATCCCTTTATTACTTGCGATTTTAGCGTAGTTTGGATTTGATCAGCATTCATTTTCTACATGGCGTTAATAACCGAGACGGTAGCTGTATCACTCCGACAAGCAGGTTTCGATATGGAGCCCTGCTTTGCCAGACTGGCCTCCGAGAGGGAGTTCGTCGGCATAACATTGGACGGTAAGATGCATTTCGGCTTTTCGGGTTAGAATTGTCTTAATAATTCAATTGTCACAACGGATCAGACATGCGCGTATCGAACTTTTTTATTTCCACGCTTAAGGAGGCGCCCGCCGAAGCGGAATTGGTGAGCCATAAGCTGATGTTGCGCGCCGGCCTAATAAAACGCCTCGGAAGTGGTCTTTATACATGGATGCCGCTGGGTTTGAGAGTGCTGCGCAAAGTCGAAAATATCGTGCGGGAAGAAATGGACGGGAGCGGTGCCATAGAACTCCTGATGCCTGCGGTGCAACCTGCGGAGTTATGGCAGGAAACTGGACGTTGGGATGTTTTTGGTCCCCAGATGTTGAAAATCAAGGATAGACATCAGCGCGATTTCTGCTTTGGCCCCACGCACGAAGAAGTTATTACTGACATCGTGCGGCGGGAGGTAAAGAGTTATCGTAGGTTGCCGCTTATTTTTTATCAGATTCAAACCAAATTCCGCGATGAGATCCGCCCTCGCTTTGGAGTGATGCGGGCGCGTGAATTCGTAATGAAAGATGCGTATTCGTTCCATACCGGCGTTGTCAGTTTGGAGGAAACTTACCGTGCAATGCATGATGCGTACAGCCGAATATTCAGCCGCCTGGGATTGAGGTTTCGGGCAGTAGCCGCAGATACTGGAGCGATAGGCGGCAGCGGTTCGCATGAGTTTCATGTTCTGGCGGATTCGGGGGAGGACGCCATCGTTTTCTGCCCGGAGTCGGATTATGCTGCCAACATCGAAATGGCCGAGCCGCTGCGGCCGGTACAGTTGCGCCAGACATCTGATGGAGGAATGCAAAAGATAGAAACAGCGGTCGTAAAAACCTGTAAGGAAGTTGCATCATTTCTGAATTTTTCCATCCATCAAACCGTTAAGACCCTGGCAGTCATTGCAAATGGCAAAATGTATTTATTGCTTCTGCGTGGCGATCACCATCTCAACGAGACTAAAGTCCGCAAAATTCCTTTTCTTGTCGATTTCCGGTTGGCGACTGAAGTAGAAATCCTTGCGGAAATCCATTGTCTTCCGGGATACATAGGACCGGTAGATCTGGTGCTTCCTCTTGTCGCCGACCATACCGTAGCCGCAATGAGTAATTTTGTTTGCGGTGCAAATGAAGAAGGCTATCATCTAACTAACGTTAATTTTGGCCGTGACGTGAAGGAACCCGACCATGTTTTCGATATCCGTAATGTGGTTGCCGGGGACCTTTCTCCTGATGGCAGGGGACAATTGCAAATATGCCGTGGCATAGAGGTGGGGCATATTTTTCAGTTACGTACAAAATATTCGGAAGCGATGAATGCCAGCTACCTTGATGAATCCGGACAGGCGCGATTAATCGAAATGGGATGCTACGGCATCGGTGTATCGCGTATCGTGGCGGCAGCCATCGAGCAGAGTTACGATGAGAACGGTATTATTTTTTCGGCTGCGATGGCGCCATTTCAACTAGCTATCGTCCCTATCGGGCTAACGAAAAATGCGGAAGTGAGGAGCGCGGTGGAGGCGTTATACGCAGAGATCACCAACGCAGGTATAGATGTTTTGCTTGATGATCGCGACGAGCGCCCCGGCGTGATGTTCTCCGACATGGAGTTGATCGGCATCCCGCATCGTATTGTTATCGGTGAGCGTGGTTTAAAGGAAGGGAGTGTCGAGTATCGAGGAAGGCGGGATGAGAAATCTCGGATTGTTTCCTTGCAGGATACTATTGATTTCATAAAAATGAGAATAGGCGAAGACTGACGCTAATGCATCCGCCATCTTTATGTTCACTTCCCATTTGGGGCCACCGGCATAATCGATCATTCTCCTGGTATTTACATGGCAGGATGTGCAATGTATAGAGAATATTGCGGGTTTACTTTGCTATCGCGGAACGGCGCCACCGGGATGGTTGCCCGGAAGGCTTGAAGAATTCTCCCGCATGTATTCCTCCAGACTCTCGCGCGAAATCAATCCTACCTTATAGGCTGCCGGTTGGCCGGCAGGGTTGAATAAATAAGTCGTAGGCAGCATCGATACAGGACCGATTTGAGCGGCAATTTTTTTGTCGCCAAACACGACGGGGTACGAAATAGAGAGCGAGTCAACGAATTTCAACACGGTTTTTCGATCCCGATAGTCCATCGCTATTCCGATTACCATTACATCTTTTCGGCTCTCATAGAGCGAGACCAGGTCGGGAATCTCCTTCAGGCAAGGAGGGCACCACGTGGCCCAAAAATTTATCAACACCCATTTACCTTTATAGTCGGATAGCGTGAGCTTCTTGCCGGTAGAATCCGTAAATATAAATCCTTTCGCCTGCACACTCGGCGACAGCAGTAGCAGCACCGAAAACAAGATAGCGAGAGCGCGTGGCACTATATACAAAACAGCTCCAGTTGAGTTATCCGGCGCTCCATTTTATATTACGCCGCTATACGATGGCGGTGGTAACTCCGGAGTATCATTTTCGGCGAAAAGCAGTGACAGCGGCACGTCCATTTTCTCATTCATCCCCTTTGTAATGTCATCGAGCAGCAACTCCAGTCTTGCGTTACCTGCTGCGGCGGATCGTGCCACCTCTGGACGAAATGTAAATAGGCGGTAGATATCGGCAACAGTTACATTGCCGGGATCAAGTATCTGAACCCAGCCACCTGTTTTTACCTGCCGAACTAGATTGGCGCGGCTCATGAGGTCGAGTATCCATTCCATCTCCTCGAAGCTCAGCATTAGTTGCTTATGCAGCGTGCTGTAGGTTTCTACCTTGCCATTCTTGAACGCCTCTCCCAATGCTTGTAACAAGCGTAAGGCATCGATGAATTGCTTACCCTGGGCTGTCGTATCCTGTTGCCACTTGAGGAAACACCAACTCGACAAGGAAGCGGCAATTACCGCGCCTAATAATACCATCAGCCAAGAAAGATAAATCCACAGCAAAAAGATGGGAATTGTGGCAAATGCCCCATACACGGCCTGATAAGTGGGAAAATGAGTAATATAAACTGCGAACCCTCGTTTCATTACCTCGAATCCCATCGCTGCAGCCACGCCCCCGGCAATTGCGTGCCGCCAAATAACCTTCCGATTAGGTACGATGAGGTATGGAATCGAAAAGGCAACACTTGTCAATATCAGCGGCGCCAATTGCAAAAGCGCACCGTTAATGCCGGGAATGTCTTGGGTTAGTCCCATGGATATACTCATCAGCCAGGATGTAAGCGACAGACTTGCACCGATAAATAGTGGACCAATAGTCAGTGTAGCCCAGTAGATCAAAAGGCGATGGAGAAGCGGACGCAATCGGGTCACGCGCCAGATGGCGTTCAGCGATTTATCGATCGTCAACATAAGGGCAAGTGCTGTTACCCCCAGAAAAGCCGTACCAATGGCGGTAAGTTGTACCGCGTTGTCAGCGAACTGCTGCACGTATACAGCGATGACCTTGTTCGCCGCGTCCGGTACCATAGTAGTAAGAACGAATGATTTTATCTGGGCTGAATATTCGGTAAATGCCGGGAAGGCAGCTACTACGGATAACGCGATAGCGATCAGCGGCACTAGTGAAAGCAATGTAGTAAAGGTAAGGCTGGCAGCTACTTCCGTGCAGTTATGTTGCAAGAAGCGGGCGAGTACATAACGTATAAAATCCAGGAATCGCGAGGATTTCATGAGTTGCTACGCCGATTGGCAGGATTGAGAGAAGAACTCAACGCGCACCCTATGTCTTTGGAGCAAGACAATCCATCTTTTCATCTATTCCAAGATAATTTGTCCTGCCCTGCTAATTATATTCTTGCTTGCTGATACGTTACTAGACTTGCGGATGAGCTCGTTCCAGCTTGCTATGCAGTTTATTGAGTGCGCTAAGATATGCTTTGGCCGAAGCGACCACGATGTCGGTATCCGCGCCGTTGCCGTTGACGATGCGACCGGACTTTTGCAATCGTACCGTAACTTCACCTTGGGAATCGGTACCGCTAGTGATGGCATTAACGGAAAACAATTGCAATTCGACGCCGCTAACCACGATTTTCTCAATTGCGCGGAAAGTGGCGTCTACGGGTCCGCTGCCATCTGCCTCGGCACGCGATTCCTTGCCTTCTTCAGAAATTACTATACTAGCATGCGGCGTTTCGCCGGTTTCACTATGCGCCGTCAGTGATAAGAGCTTATAGTGTTCTTGCAAGGTCATGGCATCGTCTGAAACGAGCGCGTGCAGGTCTTCATCGAAGATATCATGCTTTTTGTCGGCTAATTCCTTGAAACGCATAAAGGTACTATTAAGCACTTCTTCCGATTCCAGTTCGATGCCGAGTTCCGCTAAACGGCTGCGAAACGCGTTGCGTCCAGAATGTTTGCCGAGCAGCAATTTATTCGCACCCCAGCCAACATCCTCGGCACGCATGATTTCGTACGTTTCACGATGCTTGAGTATGCCGTCCTGGTGTATTCCCGATTCATGAGCAAAGGCATTTGCGCCGACAATAGCCTTATTAGGTTGTACCGGGAAGCCGGTAATGCCGGATACCAGTTTACTTGCCGGTACGATATGAACGGTGTCTATGCGCGTGTCGCAGGGAAAGTAATCCTGACGCGTGCGCACCGCCATCACGATTTCCTCCAGCGAGGCATTGCCTGCGCGTTCGCCTAGGCCGTTAACCGTGCATTCCACCTGCCGTGCTCCGTTCATTACCGCTGACAATGAATTAGCCACCGCCAATCCCAGATCGTTGTGGCAATGCACCGAGAACACTACGTTATCGGAATTGGGTATACGCTCGCGCAGCGTATGGATAAGCTTGCCAAATTGTTCCGGCATGGTGTAGCCAACGGTATCGGGAATATTCAGTGTCTTTGCTCCGGCATTAATAACTGCTTCCAGTATGCGACAGAGAAATGTTATGTCGGAGCGGCCCGCATCCTCGGGGGAAAATTCCACATCGTCTGTATATTGGCGTGCCCACTTCACAGCTTTCACTGCCTGCTCTATTACCTGGTCAGAAGACATGCGGAGCTTCTTCTCCATGTGAATCGGCGAGGTGGCAATAAAAGTATGAATACGTGCCGAGCCAGCTCCTTGCAGAGCCTCGCCCGCGCGCCTGATATCGGCTTCTGTCGCTCGGGCAAGGCCACATACTGTACTGTCTTTGATCGCGTCAGCTACTGCCTTTACTGCTTCGAAATCTCCGTTGGAGGCTGCCGGAAAGCCGGCTTCGATTATATCCACACGCATGCGCTCCAATTGCCGTGCAATGCGCACTTTTTCCTCCCTGGTCATGGATGCGCCGGGGCTCTGCTCACCATCACGCAAGGTAGTATCAAAAATAATTAAATGATCTTTCAATGCCTTCTCCGTTTCAGAAGGATACCTGAACTGTAATACAGAATCCAGAAGCGGATTCTGCAGAATAAAAACTTGAGGAGGAGGTGAGATAGTTAGCGCGCGAAGCGCAGCAGCGATCTTGCCCGAAGTAGCAGATCGTGTAAAAAAAGAAGCGGGAAGCTGTGATTAGTCTGCTTCATGTGAGAAATATAAAGGGTTTCCTAGGTTCATGCAATAGTTTCAAGTTTTCAAATGGCTACATAAAACCGACATCCTCGAAGTGGCAAAGAAGGATCTTGAGATTTGTCATCTGGACAGGGGACTGATGGAAGCATTTCCCGACAGCAAGGTTGAGCAAAACAACTGCATGTCCCGCGGTGGAAGCGTGTGTCGCTTTAAACTCAAATCAAACGAAGATCATTTGAAGAGTCATTCTCCCTGACAGCCGGTTTCAGGAGACTCTACTCTGCAACGATTTGGGCAGCCAGCTGCTTTCCCGGAATTGTTCCCTACGGAAAATCGTTCGCTCTCTTACTTATTCATCCAAGCTTTCGCAACTGCGCAGGGTTGGTGTTGTCTAAGAATCATCCGGAAACAAAGATCTGGATTGTGTTTACGATGCGAGTGTGCGACCGGAATGCGGAACTTTCTATTCAGCCGTTATATTCTGACCCTGACGATGGTATTCGTAACAAGCAGCTGCGTTTCTGAAAAGACTTGGCATGTAGAAGAAGTTACCGGTCATTTGCCGACTCTGGATTTTTCTTTGACGTCTGATGATGGGCGCCTCGTAACAGCAAAAACATATGAGGGTTACGTATTGTTGATGTATTTCGGATTCACGAATTGCGAAACCGAATGTCCCGTTTCCATGGCTCGTTTAGGACGTGTAGTGCAGCTTTTGGGCGATAACGCCGATCGCACGCGTATCCTGTTTGTCACGCTTGATCCCGGATATGATACCCCGCAAGTCTTGCATCGATATGTAACGCAATTTGATCCTGAACATGCAATTGGGTTGATGGGCACAACAAGTGCTATCCAGAATCTCACGAAACGATATCGGGCCGCTTATCGCCCCCGTTCTAAAATTGGCAAGAAAAATGGCATCATCCATGGGGATGCCATATATATTTTTGATTCACAAGGTCAAGCACGCCTGCTCGCGACATCTGCCGACTCGGATGAGAATTTGGCGGAAGATGTCGGGCGTCTTTTGGACGCTTCGTATTAAATTGTCACGGCAGAATATCTTCTGCCATAAGGTTCACAATATGTTTTTCGCAAGCAGTTTCGCCAAAAATATGCCTCGTAGAACCTATTTGTGAAGGATTTTCTCTATTGGTTCACGCCTTGGGAAGAGTCGGTTATGGTTGTAGCCGCAACCGGTATTGCGGCGATCTTTTATTCAAGAGGTTGTGCCAGAAGCAAATTACAACTTCGTCAGAAATTATGCTTCTGGACGGGACTTGCCCTCCTATATCTTGTTTCTCATACGCAGTTTGATTATTATTCCGAGCATCAATTCTTCATTCATCGGCTTCAACATCTTGTATTACATCATCTTGGGCCTTTTTTAATCGTATTGAGCAGTCCCTTGCCCATACTTCTGATTGGCATGCCTGAGAAGGGAAGGCAGTTCTGTCGTCTGGCGGCCCAGTGGGGTCCCCTGCAATATCTGGCGCATATATTATGTAATCCCATCGGAGCCGTGACACTCTTCAGTGGCCTTATCGGTTTCTGGTTATTGCCTTCCATTCACTTTACGGCAATGATTGATTGGCGTTTGTATCGTTTGATGAACTGGAGCATGTTTATAAACGGGTTGATGTTTTGGGGACTCGTACTCAATCCCGGCCCTGTACTCTCAGCGTATTTGTCGCCCGGGACTCGTATCGCAATGATGCTCGCCGTCGTTCCTCCGCAAATCGTGTTAGGAGCAATGATCTTTTTCGCCTCTCGGGAGCTCTATCCTGTTTATACTATTTGCGGACGTGCTATCGGCGGCCTGAGTGCAATAGGAGATCAGCAAGTCGGCGGAATAATTCTCTGGATACACGGGGCAATGATGAGCGTGGCCGGGATACTGATAGTGATGCGCAAGGAATTGATGCCGCAGAAATTACTTGAAAAAAGGCAGACGAGTTGAGAAGCGCCTGCTCTCAAAGGGTAGCACCGCAGTCAACCCGGGCGTGATCGGGGATTTCAACACTTGTCGTTCGAGTCCAATCATTTTTGCAGCACTTTTCGTAATGAGGCCACGTCGCGCGGTGTCACTGCAGGCGCTGCATTTCCCCAGTTATTGCGTACGAAGGTAAGGACATCCGCTATCTCGCGGTCAGTAAATTTCGTTTCAAAACCCGGCATCTTTTTCGGCTTGGGCCCATTTTTTGTCAGTGGAGCTTTTCCTCCCTTGAGCACGAGTCGAACCAAGGAAGCGGCGTTTTCGGAGAGAACCATCGCATTGCCGCCAAGCCGCGGGATTTGCGGCGGCTTGCCCGTGCCATTATCGCCATGGCATTTGGCGCAAAATCCGGAATATAGGCCTGCGCCGGGGCGTTCGAACCCGCTGGCTGCGGCTGCGGTCTGGACGATTTGACCTTGCATGGCTGGTGGTTTGTAGGACGTTTTTACATTCTTCGCTGGAAGCGATTTAAGATAGTGCGCAATGGCATCCAGATCAGCTTTATGTAGATGCTGAGTGCTGTTTTCAATTACGGCGACCATACTGCCAAAGGTGACACTATGTCCGTGTCCGCCATGGCCGGTTTCTAGGAACGTGGAAATTTCCATCTCAGACCATCTACCCAGACCCGATGCGTCGGTTCCAGTCAGATTCGCGGCGAACCAGTTATCTATGATTGCACCGCTCAAGTAGTCGGGCGATAATTCAGAATATCCCTTTTCCTGGAAAGCCAGGCCACGAGGCGTATGGCAGGCACCGCAATGGCCTAAACCTTGCACCAGGTAAGCGCCACGATTCCACTGTGCATCATGATCGGCGCGCGGCTGATACGTCTTCTGATTTGCGAATGCGGCATTCCAGAACTTAAAAACCCAGCGCTGATTAAAAGGAAACGGCAGCTTGGTCTGGGGCGGTGTTTGCTTGACGGCTTCCACTCCATTCATGAAATAGGCATATAATGCCTGAATATCGCTGTCCGACGCTGCTGCGAACGAGGCGTATGGCATCGCCGGATAAAGACGCCTGCCGTCCTTGGCGATGCCTTCACGAACGGCACGGCTAAAATCATCATAACTGTATTGACCAATGCCTGTGTCCGGATCTGGCGTGATATTAGTCGAATAAATAATACCGACCGGCGAGTTGATCGCCAAGCCACCGGCAAAAGGCTCGTGACGCGGTCCGGCGGTATGGCAGCTGGCGCAATCAGCAACCTTGGCGAGATATTCACCGAGGGCTACCATTTCGGGAGTGGCGGCCTGGGCGCTTGTGACAACCATCAACACGGCAAGCCATGAACAACCTGTGGCTGATGCCCGATTTATCGAATCCCTGAGTACGGCACTTGATATTTTCATTCAATCAGGTCCAGGCGCTACAAGGTGATACTAACAAGACAGCGCAACTGGTAAATAAAATTGCGACGATAAATACGAAACTCGACAGTATTCCCAGCATTGCCAGAAATCGCGGCGGTCCCCCGCCATTAACTTCGAGGACATTCCCCCTTCCGGTCCCTGCTAACCGATGGTTTTTTGCCTGCCGCCACAAATGCCATGCCACATATCCCGAGAGCAGGCCACCTGCCAGACAAATCAGACTAATTATCGCAAGGATGGTCGGCAGATTGACCCAGAGTGGGGCGGAAAGCGGAAACCGATGCGGATAACAGGTATACGCCGCAATAGGTTCGCTCAAGGACATCTGAATGATCCAGGCGGTAGGTGCGCCGAATAATGCCAGCAACGTTCTGTATGTACTCATCGGGCGAGATAAGGAGCGCTATGTTCTTTGGAGAAGTCCTGTCTGTTGGTACAGCTCATTTCAGTGCTATAGATAAGGAAATATGTACAGAGAAGTGAAAACGAACAGCCAGACAACATCGACAAAGTGCCAATAAACCCCACCTATGGCTACAGCGGCATAACGTCTATCATCGAAATAACCAAGTGATATCCAGACCAGCAGTAACAATAAAACTACCAACCCTATCATGACGTGGCATAGATGAAATCCCGTGATCGTAAAATACAGTGACCCATACAGATCCGAAGTCATGCCATAGGTTTTTTTATCCCACTCATTGAGCTGCATTCCAATGAAGCATGCGCCCAACACGATTGCCAGCGCCATCGCTGCAATGGCCCACCGGGTCTGTTTTTCTCGGATGCAGCGTTCGCTGGCCCAAACGCAAACACTGCTTAGAAGCAAAATCGCCGTATTTATGCCTGGCAGAAGCAAGTCAGGCAGACCCGTGGGTGGCCACTGCTGCTCGGTTTGGGCCGCCAGGTAGAAGTACGCAAACAGCAGATATCCAAAAAGAGATCCTTCCGTTACGATCAATGCCAGAACGCCCCACCACCCGCCTGAAAGCTTGCCGTCGCTTCCCACGGGCAAGGACTGATCGAGTTGACTCACATCAGCCATGCGGTTCTCCGTTTGTGCGAGCGGTGTTGAATACACGTTGAACCAGCGCCTTTTGAGGCCACATCCAGATAATCAGCGCAATACTGCCCGCTGCAGCCATCGCCCCCGCGAAATTCCACCAATGAAGCAGCAGTCCGACGAACAGCAATGAAACGAATAGCCCGACAAAGAACGGTGTGTAGGAATCTTCCGGCATCTTGAATATGGTTACCGGTCTGGCATCGATAGGCGAAGTACCAATGGTTTCCCGACCCTTCGTCAGTAAATACCCTTCCGTGAGACTGGAACGTCCGTTGTCTTCGTCAAGCCGGTCTTCCCATAATGGATGACGGCTCGCGATAATGGGGATGACGGCAAAGTTGTAAGCCGGTGGGGGCGAAGGTACAGACCATTCCAGTGTCGCCGCATCCCATGGATTTGCTCCCGCCCAAGCCCCGCGTTTGAGGCTGATCGCGATATTGACCAGAAAAATCAGGAGGCCAACGGCAAACACGAAGGATCCGATAGATGTGATCATGTTGACCGTATCCCATCCCATGCGGGATGAATAGGTATAAATACGCCGCGGCATACCCAACAGGCCCGCTATGTGCATCGGAAAAAACCCTACGTTAAAGCCAATGAACATGACCCAAAAGCTCCATTTGCCCATTTTTTCATCCATGATGCGTCCGGTAAATTTGGGAAACCAGTAATAGATGCCGCCCACGACCGGGAATACATTGATGCCAAGTAATACATAGTGCAGGTGTGCGACGATGAAGTAAGTTTCGTTAAGCTGCCAATCGAGCGATACGGCTGCCGTCATCACGCCCGACAAACCGCCGATTACGAACAGAATGACAAAGCCGGCGAAAAACAGAAATGGTGTCTTGAATACGGGTCTTCCGAGCCAGATAGTGGCTATCCACGAAAATACGGCAACCGAGCTTGGGATTGAAATTACCATGCTGGCCGCACCGAAAATCGAGAGCGCAACTGTTGGCAAACCCGTAGCAAACATGTGATGAATCCATACTTCAAATCCAACCAGCATGGTCGCCATGGTGGCAAGGGCCATCGCCGCGTAACCGACAAGAGGACGGCGGCAAAACGTAGGTAATGCATCTGAAACAATGCCCATGGCGGGAAGCACGATCGCATAAACCCATGGATGTCCAAAGATCCAGAACAAGTGTTGCCACAACAGTGGCTTGCCGCCATTAGCTACGTCAAAAAAATGGGTACCGATCTGACGGTCAAGCCAAAGAAGAAAGAATGCAAGGCTAACCGCGGGGATGGCCAGGAGGTTCGCCACGGATGCAGTGAGGGTGCCCCAGACCAGAATTGGCACTCGGTTGATTGTCATGCCGGGCGCCCGCATCCGGAATAGAGTAACCACAAAATTGACTGATCCGACGGTGGTTGATATCCCCAGCAGCACCATGCCGAGAGCGAAGACATCGATATTGGGGCCGGTATTATAGATGGGCCCCGAAAAGGGGACATAGTTGAACCAGCCGGCATTCGGTGCTTGCCCAATAGGAAAGCTCACGTACATGAAGATGCCCGCAAACAGGAAAATCCAATAGGAAAGCGCATTGAGGCGCGGAAAGGCCATATCGCGGGAGCCTAGCAATAACGGCCAGAGATAATTGGAAAATCCCGATAATATCGGCAGGGCATACAGGAAAATCATGGTCACGCCGTGCATCGTGAAGAGCTGGTTGTATTGTTCGGGAGTGAGCAAAGTCTGATCGGGAAGGGCAAGCTGCACACGCATGATCAGTGCTTCAATGCCGCCCATCAACAGGAAAATGAATGCCGTGACGAGATATCGCAGACCGATTGCCTTATGATCAACTGTAGAAAGACAGCCGCGCCATCCGGGCGCCGATTCCCATATATGAGCGAGATGTGCTTCGGTAGCCGAACCTATTGGAGCACGGCCAAAGTCTGGTACGCGATCAAGACGATCGTCTGGTAGATTATGTGTCATGTCGGAGAAGGCCATAACGGTTGTATTAATCCAGTTTGGATAAGAATAATGCCATTGAAGACGTTTCGGATTCCGATAACGCGATGCTTGGCATACGCGATCCTGGTTTGAGTTGTTGTGCGTTGACGACCCATTTCATCAAATGATCGGGGGTATTGGTCAATAGTCCGGCCGCAAGCCGGCGCCGCGAGTTTAGGTGGGTCAGATCAGGGGCGTGCTCGCCTTTGGCGTCGGTTCCACGAATCGCATGACAGCCGGCACAATGATCCATGAACAGCTTGTGCCCGGGTTCTTTGTCCGCCAGGGAAACAGGTGACGCGACTCGACGCTGAGCATCTTGCCATTTTTTAAAATCCGGGGCACTTTCCGCAACAACTTCCAGTGCCATGTGAGCATGACCGACACCGCAAAACTGGGCACATTGCCCGGTATATATGCCGGGCACATCGGCCTGGATCCATTGCTGATTCGTCAAGCCCGGAATCATTTGAGTTTTTCCAGCGAGTTTTGGCACCCAAAAGGCGTGGATAACGTCGGCGCTTTTCAGCTTGATAAGAACAGGCTGACCTACAGGAATATGGAGTTCATTGGCAGTGGCAAAGCGTTGCTCGGGATCGTGGTGCTCATACTCGATTTTCCACCACCAGTCGTATCCGGTAACCGTCAGCACAACGGTAGGCGCCTGTGGGGGCTTCGCGACTTCATTCAGCACCATTAGCGAGTAAATAACCAAGCCCAACAATATGAAGGTGGAAATCCCCGTTCCGATATATATCCACCGGAGTCCTTCGCCTTCACGGCCAATCACGCGTGGATCGGCCGCGGGCCGCTTGCGGAGCATGGCCGCTATCAGCAATAGCGAGATAATAAGGAAAACCGCTACGGATAAGCCCGCAAGCATCCACCCCAGATACATTGTCGGTTCAGCTGCAGGGCCGTGACTATGCAAAAAATAGTTGAGCGGCGCACTGACGGCATTCGCGGCGTTCGACATTGTCACCATCGTAGCGGCTGCCACAGCCGCAAGCACTACCACGCCTGATACATATTTCAGGGTCATGCCGGAATGAAATTCTGACTCGATGATTTTCATCTCTGGGCTAAGTAGCTAAATGCGATAATTCTCCGAGTCCCGGAATAAAATCAAGGCATGCGGGACAGGCTTAACGATTGCCAAAAACCTAGAAAACGGCCGGATTATTATTGAACTCTCAGATTTTGATGCTGTTTTAGCTGGATAATTCATATCCTTGGGTGCAGATTTTGCTATGGCTTAAATTCAGTAGTCATGGCGGGCCGGCATGGAAAATTCGAAATCAATGGCACTATCCGTGTATTAGCATTGAAGCAAGCTCGGGTTGGACATCGCTTTTCCGAATGACGCTCATTGCAGGCTGGGTTCAAACACTTCTGGTTGGCCTGATTCCCCCTCTACGCCGAACTTCTGTAAAGGATGCTGCGGCCCGGACACTTTTTTGATGACCCCCATGCTGAAATCCTGTCCCTCCCAGCGTTTCGCGTTATTCCAGTAAAAAGTAAACTTGAGTGCGACGTCATGAGTGAACTGGCCTCTTTCAAATTCATGCACATAAACACCCAGACCGGCGTCCGCCAATTCGGTATCGTGAACAGTTATCCAGTTGTCTGCGCTCCAGCGCATGCGGCCCAAGGCATACACCTCGATTCGTAAGGAATATTCCGGCTCAAGCTCACGCAGCTTATTCTTGAATGTCCAAACCTGAATGTCGGTGGTTATTCCGTCATCTATGTAACGTTTGCGTACCGGTAAGATCAAATCGAAGACCGCTGCATCGTGTTCGGAGCGCAACAGCTTGATATATTCGGCATGAGACCAGACGAGCGGCAGCGCCGAGCCGGTCGGGCGCCCGATAAGCATGTGCTTCTCAGGGATATCCACGGTGTCCCATACCTGTTCCGGTATCAGGGAGCAGGCGCTTGAGAAGCTTTCCATTGCCCGGATATATTCATAGGCCGGCCGCCCGGCGGCTATTTCATAGTGACCGCGCTCCCCGGTCAGCAGTGGCCAAAGGCGCCCGACACCTGTGTTATCGAAAGGATCGCCGTTTGCCTTTTGGCCATACCCATCATGGTTATACCGATGCCAGCCCGGGCCGTATGGTGTATCTACTTTCAAAGCGGCGTCGTAAACGGCCAGCGTTTTCAGTATATGTGCATCGCTGTCGCGGCGTATCCCATACCGGACTAGCCCGAGAAATCCCCCGCCGACAATTTCACGAGCTGGATAGCGCGTGGCCCCGTCCGACAGATTCTTGATTTGTACATAACCGTTATCGGGATCCTGGATCCCCGATTGTGTTTTTTTATCAGTAGAACTGATGCGTACGTAATACTCGGAATTATCTTTGATAAGAGAGCCGCATGTTGTATAAGTCCACCGCTCGATGTTGGTCGCCCAGTAATCCGCCGTGTCCAGGCAAAGTTGTACTATTTGCCCGGCGCCATGCTTGGACGCGATGTCGGCCGTGCAAACCAATGCTGCGATTAATGTCGCAAGACTTGAAGGGGAGATGCCTGCGTCCTCTTCCCATCGCTCCTGAGGTGAACTCGGACCCTTTTTGATAATATATGCCGCCCCGGCTTTTACCATGGGCCAGGGATCAAATCCCCCGAGCAACCCTTTATGATGCAGATGCCAGGCGAGCATGATGGGAAATGCTACTTCGTCCAACTGGATGCCGCGCCAATGCGGATGGCCATCCACCCAGCAATTTTGCGGCATGCCGCCATCATCGGATTGTATCGATGCCAGATAACGAACTACGCGTACCGCCAGATCGGCATCCCCCGCTGCCAGCGCCGCGGTAGCGGCCTGCACCAGATCGCGTGGCCATACCAGGTGGTAGCCGCCCACATCCTGGTCTCCATGGATTTCTCCCCAGGGGATGGATAGGGAAGCGCATATCGCACCGGGATGCAGACGGTCCTCATGCGCGCGTATCAGCATCGCGCTGGTATAATAAGTGCGCCCATTGTCGGCGCTCGATGCGCTGAGATCTATCAGCCCGTCGCAGTACACATGCCAATCGCGCAGGTATCGCTTGTGCGCATGTTTCCAGCCGCGCGCCAAGGATTTTATGGCGGCATGTGCCGCCTCTTTGCCGGTGGCACCGAAGCCGATCGCAAGCACCCATTCGTGCCCATGCCGGGTATCAAGCTCACCCGTCAGCGCGACATTGCCGCCGCTCGCTGAAGCGAACTCCCAATCCATGCGAAAATTGTCATGCAGATCGGTCCAGCCATCGCTCGCGCCTACAAAACCGCACGAACGTTTCAAGAATGGAATCGAGGCGATTACCGCCAGCGCTTTCCCCGCACGTTCCGCTACCAGACATTCCCTACCGTCGACTGTCATGCAGCGTGCTGAATTACCCATCCCCTGATTGCCGATATGCGGGGCGACCAGCGCATAGATACGGTAATTGTTTGTTTCCGGGTGCAAGGGTTCAAAGCGTGTATGCACCAGCACAACCGGTGCATGGGGATCGCTGATCGTTTCTTTGACAATGCGATAGCGGCCTTGAGGATCTGTGTTGGTTTGACGGAAAGCTAAGGAATGTGGGTCTGAATACTCAACGCCATGTTTCATATGGCGCTTCTCTTCGTGCATGAAGCTTGCCGTATCTGTAATGAGGTATTGCGCGTCACGCGTATTGGCTGTATCTACGCTTGGGAAATATATTTCATTGAGAATACCGTGGCCTAAGGTAAACCACACGGTCGATGCAGCCGACAGCGACGTGCCTATCCCTTGTTTCGCGCTGGATGTCCAGTTGGGCGCCAGACCAGGGTATCCGAATGCCTCACCATTGCTCATCGTTTGTTCCCTTGTGTTGTGCCTCCAACGGAGGACACATCCATCGTGGAACTTGAAGAATACGCTGCCTGGCGTAGGTTTCCGTACGCCAACGCACTCACAATTTCTTCACCGATTTGCGATATCGGGTATCAGCTTATTGCGTTTGCGATGGTCGTGGATAGAGATGGATGAAAAGAGGCAAGCAGTATGCGTGCAGAAAAATTCGAACAGGCCTTCCCCAATTCTTCCGCTGCTGTAGGTATTGGAGATAGACGCCAACCTGTTTAACGGACAATCATTGAATATCGGAAAGAACTGCCTTCAAGGACATTAGATTTCAGCTGATTAGCAAACAGGAATTTCGAGGAAATGACTGTCGAGAAGAGATCGATCCAGGCAATTTTCATTATCTGCCTGGATCGATTAGGGGGTGTTGCGGGACGACTAGAAAGCGATCTGATACTGGACGACGAATTGCCCTTGGCTGGAGGTTTTTACAGCCTCATGCGCGGCATTGTAATTGAATATCGGCCTATTCTGGTAATCAAAGGTGATCTTGCTGTTATGCCCTTTTATCAACCAGTTGACGCCAGCGTTAAATACATTCATCTGATCATGCAGGGCCTGCCACTTTGCACTCGTTATAGAGGCATAAGGCTGAAGTTGCCCATTATTGTTTCCAAGCAGGTCTTTAGGCAAGAGATAGCCGATTTGTGCATATACCATCTGACCCGTTCCAAACATTGCATAAGTATTGCCGGCCCCATTGATACTGGCTCCAGTACCCACGCCGTTCGCCGAGTTCTGGCCATTGCCGTTCTGGCGGAGATAATTTGGCCCGTAATTGAAATTAAAATACCCAGCATAAGCGGAAATAGCCGTTTCCTTTACCTTATCGACTGGCGCATCCAGGTATACAGCGACCGAATAGTGAGTCATATCATGAAACTGGGCGTTTGCCGCCGAGGTCCCCGTCCACGTGGCAGCCTTCTGTGTGGCAAAACCGGCTTCAAGATTCAGTATGCTCTTCTTGCCTAGATAGGTTCCTTGCATATAGGGGTTGGTATTTGGTTCCACATCCCAAAAATTCCAGTAGAACATTCCCGTATATAGTTTTTTATGGCCGACCTGGGCAAAGTTTGCCGCATTAGGTGAGATGGCGCCATCACCTGTGATTCCGTCGGTTGTTATGGGAAACGAATCGTTCGCCGCTACTATATAGCGAAACTTGCTGATCTGGCCGCGAAGATAAACGCCCAAGTGTCTGTTGAACAGGGATGTCCGTTCCGTATCGTATTGAGCAGCAAGTGGCACATCCATTGTCATGATAGTGCTGACGCTAGGGGCGCTGAAGCGGGACAGGCCGTTAAACATGCCGAGCCCCCCCCCAACTGTCATTTGATTACCCTCGGTCAGCCGCAATTCACCGAAGGCATCATGAAAATAGGCCTGGATATGTCTATTTGCGTCCTGTTGAGACAGGAAGTTGAAATTATTCTGCCCGTATTGTGTGTAGAAATATACACGATCGGTGATCTGCCCTTGCAGTACAAGCCGAGTCCGGCGAAGGCCAATATCAGTCGTATCGTTCACGGGTTGGCTTTGTACTAACGATCCCGGATTATTCTGTTCATATCTTAACTGGACCTGATTCAAGAAGCCAAACTTAAGATACTGGCTTCCATCTCCATTCAGGTTCCACGTGAAAGGATCGGTTGACTTCCAGTCGGTAAAGCCGAAGCCCCCTGGTTTGGCGCCCGCAACCTGTGTTCCCGGTGCGGCTGCTGTTGCGGCAATGGCGCCCCCGCTGCCTGTAGCCGGCGCAGCGCCCGGGGCAGCGGGGGCTGCCGGTTTCGAGGCTTTATCCGAGACTTTTTCGAAAGAGCCCATGCGCACCCGGCCTTCTCCGGGCTCTGAAAAAATCTGTTTGGTTTTCGTGTCAACATAGAGATCAATCGTATAAGCATTTGATGCTCCCGCTGAATCCGGAGAAGCGGGCTTGTCCTGGGCGTGTAAAGAAGCCGAGAATAGACAAGAGGAAAAAAATAACAATGAAAGACTGGACTTCATCAAATACTCCCGTTTTGAGGTTGAAGTGTACGATTCAAAGGGCTTTAAAAATGATAATGACTTCTGGAGCTCGCGGCATCGGCTGGTGCCCCAATATTATTGATAAAAATAACTTGGCGATAAAATAACACGATATATGTCAAGAAAATGTCATGTGAAAGTGAAATATCGGTGAGCATCCATTTGAATAGATTCAATGGTACATATCGAAAGTGCTGGAGACCTCAACCTGTTCCCTCGACTCTGATTTGTTTCGGTCATTTCTTGATGATCACCCACCTGCCGCACCTCCAGCCGAAATATTGGTATCCACGTCCGGGTTCGGCCCGGGAGGAGTGTTGGGTCCGTATAGGATTCTTATGAGTTTATGCAAAAAGCTTTCCTGCTCTGGTGCGGGTTGCGCGCAAGAGGTTGATTTTTCCTCGGCGCACGCTCTACTCGATGCGGCCTCCGATTGAGCAGGGACGTCTTGCCGGGGAGCGGACTCATCACTTTTGGATGGTGAGCTTCTTTGATCCGTCCTGGCGTTTTCTGGTCCGGATGAAGGCTGTCCCGCTAAAGAGCCGTCCTGTCTGGATACCGGAGCGCCATGCTGTTCCACGGAGCCAGTTTGTGCATGGGATGAATCCGCCATGCCGAAGGCCATAACAATGACCAGTGCTGCAGACCACGCTATTGTGAGCTTCTTCAGAATGGAAGTATGGTTCATGGTCATCCCCTTATGGCCCCGAAAAAGTTACATGAAATACCATACTGATCTGGCAGTTGCGGCACTAATGCGCGGCCTTGCAGGAATACCCGCGTCGGCAGGCAGATACGGAAGTATCTGGAGCGGGAGCAGCGGGTTTCGCGGCCATGATTTTGCTATGTATACCACGTGTTATGCAAGAAGCTGACATGGCCTGGAAGAATTTATGGGAATTATGGCGGTCACCGCGAGACTGCCGATCTTAAAAAAAACTTATGTCGTCATTACCTGATTGAAAAGGTCAACCCGCCGCGCCGCCTATCCCGATATTTTCATCCACATCCCGATTGGGTCCCCGAGGGGTATCAGCTCCATAAAAAATCCTGATGAGCGCGCAGAGGAAGCTTTCCTGCTCCGGCGTAGAATACTTGCACGAACCCGATCCCTGCGCCGCAGGTGCCGGGCCTGATGATGGAGAGCTTGTTTGATTCGCAGGGCTGCTATTTCTTGGCGGCGAATCTCTTTGACTTGGGGGAGTGTCTCCCCATCCGGATGAGTGTTGTCCTTCTGTTGAGCCGGTTTGTCCATGGGACATGTTTACCATGCTGCAAATCATGAGGCTGGCAAATACCATCGATCGGGCTGCGGAGGCTTTCAGAATGGTAGTCTGTTTCATGATCACTCCTCTCCAATTAGTCCTGAATGTGGATGAATGAAAATATTATGCCCATTTCCGGGTCTTTCCATGCATCGATTAATGAATCCACTTAGCATGCATAGATACTCTCGTCATTATAGGACAAAGTGCCGATATGATTTGTAATATCCACTCATGGAAAGAATGTAATATGGGAATATCTCCAAAGAAATGGCTTTGGAATGGAGGGTCTTTGGAGAAAAGCTATTTTGAACCTGAAATGCTGCGTTATCCTTTCACAACTCTATCAGACTTGTTTACTAGGGGATGGCGCGCTAATACATAAAATCTTTCCGCCATCGAAGAGATGGCGGAAAGATTAATGACGCTTAATAACGAATTTTTGTCGCGGAAGTTATGCAATAGAACCCATAAATCCCGGGTTGGCCAGGCGCCGCCTTGCAATAAACCCTATCAGGCACAATCCGGCCAGCAGCATGGCATAGGTTTCCGGTTCTGGAACGGGAGTAGCAGCAAACCCCGGCACATCGGTGAGTATGGCACGCCCGTCGAGCGGCTGAATCGCGCGTGCATCCCCGTTCGGGAACATGGAGCTAAAAGCATTAATCTGGGCTGCGGACATATCCATTGGTGTAGCCAAGTCGATCCACTTTACGTTTTCCGAGTATGGAGGGGTGGTCAGTGAACCATCATAGCGAAAGGAGCCTAGATTATCCGGTATAAGCGCATTCAAATTAAAGTGATCGACCGTGAGGGTGTCCGTTGTAGTCTGCGGTATGTTGGAAAAGATTGGGTCAAGCGCTTTATTGTCGGCCCCGACTTCAATCCATCTTCCAACCACCAGCAGGTTATTGCTGGCGTCGGCAAACACCAGGTGCATCTCCATGGGGAACTTATAGCCATTCTCCAGATTCTCCGCGGGAGAATGGAAGTGGAACTGCTGCAACCGGTATGTATCCCCATTAACTGTCACTGACCCCGCACCAGGATCCACGAGATTAGCCCTGACGGCAGTTTTAGTCTCGCCAGGTGAGCCGTTATTGATTACCTTGAGTTCAGTATCGGAATTCAACGTGAAAAGCATCGGCGACAAGTTTGGGTCATAGGTCGTGTTATTTGTGGTGATATTGATGGGGCTTTGCCCTTCCATTGCCGCAAGATTACTTTCTAGCGTATCTGCCTGCGCAGCTGGCAATCCGGACAAAAAGAGGGCGGAAACAAGCGGTACCAACGGCAATAACCGAAACAATGATGTATTCATAGTAAAGGTCCTTATAAAATTATGATGCTTGATATGAATAGGAATGACATTATGCAATTTAGAAAATAACACGCCATATGTGAAAAAAACGTCGCTTAAATGTAAAGAATTCGTTAACCCTGCTTGCGTGGTCGTCCTTGAAATACCTGTTTAACCCGCATAAATATTAGCGATAGAGGGTATACAGGGTTACGGGAATTCACCAGAATTGGAATTATTTCCCGTTGATTTCTGGTGAATTAATGAGATCGAAGAAGCAAGAAAAGAGTGCCTGTGATGACCTGTTCCGGATGCGTCTGGGACAGATGTTGGATCAACGCCATGCTCTGTACCGGTTTTCGGGCAAGATTGACTGGAACGCAGCGGAAGAGCGATTTGGGGGGCTGTATGCAGAGGAAGGCCGCGTTGGCATTCCCATCCGACTTATGATTGGACTGCACTATCTCAAGCATGCCTTCAACGAATCGGATGAAACGGTAGTGGCGCACTGGGTGGAGAACCCCTACCGGCAATTTAGTGAAGAATATTTCCGGCACATCCCGCCGATTGATTCGAGCCAGATGACCCGGTTCGGGGATCGGTGGGGATAAGGGATGCGAATTCATGCTGGGTTTGACAAATACAACTGGACTCAAAACCCGAACCGTATTCTGTGCCTCGCTTTCGGTAGCGCATGTGGACACCACCGCCCAGGACAAAGCCCATAAGCCCTACGAGTGTGGCGTCAAGGTGAGGGTAGTAAGCACCAGCAAGGAAAGTCGTCATTAGCATGCGAGCCTTCCCTGGCAACCCGTACAGAAACTTCCTCAAAGGCACCCAGGGTGATGCCATGAATGCCCTCTTGTGCGGTGTGCCGGGCACAACCTGCGCGAAATCCTGCGCCGGCTGGCGCTTTTGTACGCCCACATCCTGTAATGCTTCGGACATAAGCAAATGCAGACAGTCATCAATTACTAATGCCCGGCTGCTAAGAACAGGGTTTTCCAGGGACGACTACGTAGTTTTTTTATTTACACTCTACTAACTAATGCCGACTGGCAATTTATGTTGTATCAGATTCCCGGATCCGGGTTGTGCCAGCAGCTATCCGCTGCAATCAACGCATCCGCGGCTTCCGGTCCCCAGCTTCCCCGTGCATAGGGGAGGACTGGATGATGCGTCATGAGGACATTATCAAGAGCGGCCCAGGCGGCCTCAACCACATCCTCGCGGGTAAACAGTGTGCTATCGCCCATCATGGCGTCATATAAAAGCCGTTCGTACGGCAATTCCGCTGCCGAATGTTCTTCGACCAGACAGAGCTCTCGCTGGTCACCAATAAACTCTTTGCCTGCATGCTTGACCCAGGCGGCGAGAGCAATGGTGGAGACAGGGGAAAGCCGGAAGCGCAGATAATTGGTGCTGCATGCTTGAAGGTCAGGGGCCGAATCGGCAAAGAGCCTTTGCGGCGGAGGTTTTAGCTGGACAAGAACTTCCGTGGCGGTACTTGCGAGAAATTTGCCTGAGCGCAGATACCACGGCACTCCGTTCCAGCGCCAGGAGTCGATGAATAGACGTAAAGCACAAAATGTTTCGACGTCAGAGTCCTTTACCACGTTTGCCTCTTCGCGATAACCTGCATACTGGCCTCGCACCAGATCATCCGGCATTAATGGGCGCATGGCCTGGAAAACATTGGCTTTTTCACCTTGAGCGGCTCCGAACCCCCTGCTCGCGGGAGGCTCCATGGCGAGCAGTGCGACGATTTGAAAAATATGATTTTGAATTACGTCGCGGAGGCAGCCTGCGGATTCGTAAAATCCGCCGCGTCCCTCTACGCCAAAATTCTCGGCCAGCGTTATCTGTACACTGGCGATATAGTTTCGGTTCCAGAGTGGTTCAAGGAACGAATTGGCGAAGCGGAAATAGAGGATATTCATGATCGCCTCTTTCCCCAGGAAATGGTCGATACGGAAGATGGAATCTTCCGGAAATACCGCACGTGCGATGCGGTTGAGTTCGCGTGCCGACGCGAGGTCACGTCCGAACGGCTTCTCGACAATGACTCTGGAATCATGGACCAAGTCGGCGGCACCAAGATTTTTTATGACAGTAGCAAAAAGGGAAGGCGGTATGGCGAGATAATGTGCGGGCCGTCGGACGTTTCCCAGTGCCTGTTTGAGTGCTTTGAAAGTCTCTGGATTATTGTAATCGCCGGAAACATATCGAAACAGGGAGAGAAGGTGGTCAAGCGCGCGCTGGTCATCAATCTTTCCGGATTTCCTTACAGCTTCGGCTACCCGGTCGCGAAGCTGGGCGATGCTCCATGGTGTAGAGGCGACGCCGATCACCGGTACATTAAGGGAGTCTTGTTTTACCATGGCATAAAGTGCCGGAAAAATTTTCTTGTAAGCGAGGTCACCCGTCACTCCGAACAGCACGAGCGCATCGGATGCCGTGCCGTCATGGGCTTTGTCCGTCCTGCTCATCTCAGCTCTCTCCTTTTTTTTCGTCATGGCCGCCAAATCGCTTTCTCATCGCCGAGAGTAGGCGATCAGCGTAATCAGCATTGCCCCGGGATTCAAAACGGCTGAAGAGCGCCGCACTGATCACTGGTACAGGCACGCCCTCATCAACCGCCGCCAATGTTGTCCACCGCCCCTCTCCCGAATCCGATACACGCCCCGAGAACTTGGCAAGATCGGCATCCTCGACCAGCGCTTCTGCGGTTAGATCAAGCAACCACGAAGCTACAACGCTGCCTCGACGCCAAACTTCAGCAATTTCCGGCAGATCCAGTTCATATTGATAAAATTCGGGGTTACGCATTGGTGTCGTCTCAGCATCGGTATCGTGCGCATTTTTGCCAGCGTTGGCGCTGTGCAGGATATTCAAGCCCTCGGCATACGCTGCCATAAGGCCATATTCAATCCCGTTATGGACCATTTTGACGAAATGACCCGCACCGTACGGTCCGCAGTGAAGGTAGCCCTGCTCGGCGGTGCTGCCGGGTTTGTTGCGGCCGAGCGTGCGTGGTGCTGAGCCAACACCAGGAGCCAAAGCGGCAAAGATCGGATCGAGATGCTGGACAATTTCATCCTCGCCACCAATCATCAGGCAATACCCGCGCTCGCGACCGGCAACGCCACCGCTTGTTCCGACATCGATATAATGAATTCCTTTTGAACGCAGCTCGGCGCCACGCCTGATATCGTCGTGGTAATAAGAATTGCCGCCGTCGACGATAATATCGTCCGCGTCTACAAGCGGCACCAATTTTGAAATAATCTCATCAACCGCGCCTGCGGGGACCATCAACCATACTGTGCGCGGTTTAGTCAGCTGAGCGATCAGATCTTCAAGTGAGACCGTTCCGATGGCGCCTTGCAGCCGGAGTTCCTGGACAGCCTCCGCGCGGGGGTCGTAAACGACACATTCATTCCCGGCTTTTAGGAGGCGTGCCGCCATGTTGATACCCATACGTCCCAGGCCGATCATTCCGATTTGCATCTTGATTCTCCTTTCGGTTAAAAGTTGAATTTCGTGTGTAGCGTGAATGCCCGTATAAATTGCCTTGAAACTCGAATGTATGGCAAGTCTTTTGCCTGAATCTTTCGGGTTATTATTGTGCCGCCCGGCTCAAGGCCGATGCTCCCTGAATGAATATTCTCTTTATGCGGGGGTGCTTTTGCTGGATTGCACATTCCAGCCGGGATATTGCCTCCGCCAGTTCGATCATTGACAATGAGGGAACGAACTGGGCCTCTATAT
>JBDTDT010000048.1:0-3875 GCA_039922995.1 Nitrosospira sp.
CTCAACCGTTTGATTGGTGTGCCGGGAATTTTTGCCATGACCGGCGTGCTGGCATTGCTGGCGATGGCAGTGGTTTACCAGATTATCCCCGACCCGGTAATCAGCCGTTTCCATTCCGATACCGAAGCATCCACCGGACGCTTTGGCAATGTGTTGCATAATCCCGAGCTGCTGCGTCTGGATTTCGGCGTATTTGCCTTGCACGCGGTGCTGATGGCGCTGTGGCTGGTGGTGCCGTTATCGTTGCGCAAGGCGGGATTGGCGGCAGACGCTCACTGGCAGGTATATTTTCCGGTATTGCTCCTTTCCATGGTCCTGATTGTTCCGGCAATCATCTATGCGGAAAAGAAAGCAAAACTCAAACCGGTTTTTGTCATCGCGGTGGCGCTGCTGCTGGCGAGCCAGGCATTGCTGGCGTATACGTTCGAATCCCTGTGGGGAACAGCGGCAGCGTTGCTGGTATTCTTTACCGCGTTCAATCTGCTGGAAGCAACCTTGCCCTCACTCATTTCCAAGATTGCGCCGGTCGGCGCGAAGGGTACGGCCATAGGCGTCTATAGCAGTGTCCAATTTCTCGGTGCGTTTATCGGCGCGACCGCCGGCGGCTATTTGTTTGAGCATCATGGCAGCTCCGCGCTGTTTGCGTTTTGCGGCATCCTCCTGACATTATGGCTGCTATCTGCCGCCACCATGAAAGCACCTGCCGCTGTACGTACCAGAATGTACCACGTGGCGGAAATGGATACAGGCAAAGCCAGCGGATTGTCCCGCCAACTGGCGGCGCTGCCAGGTGTGCATGAGGCGCTGGTACTGGCAAGTGAAGGCGTGGCTTACCTGAAAGTGGATATGAGGGGTTTTGACGAAAAAGGAGTTGTTCAATTACTTGGGGGAGAAGCGTAATGGCATCAGTCAACAAGGTCATACTCATCGGTAATCTCGGCAAAGACCCGGAGACCCGCTACATGCCAAATGGCGACGCGGTGACCAACATCACTTTGGCGACCACGGAAAGCTGGAAAGACAAAAACGGTGAGAAGCAGGAAAAAACCGAGTGGCATCGCGTCACGTTTTATCGCAAACTTGCTGAAATCGCCGGCGAATACCTGAAGAAGGGCCGCCCGGTATATGTCGAGGGGCGGCTGGAAACCCGTAAATGGACCGACAAGGCGGGCCTTGAGCGCTACACCACCGACATCATCGCCAGCGACATGAAGATGCTGGGCAGCAAACCGGGAAGTGGTAGTTACGAAGGGGGAGAGAGGGAGGAGGGTGGTTTTGCACCGAATCCATCCGGCAGTAAACCTGCCGCAAGAAGTAACACGGGGTTTGATGACATGGATGACGATATTCCGTTCTAATTGATGCGGCGATCAGCTTTGGTCGACCAACACTCGTACGCAAAGCTCCTCCCCATATCTGGTGGCTACGCGCTTGTGGAGTAATCTGGGCTTCGGCGAGGCTCTATCCGAATCTGGCGTTCAGGCTGACGTATGGCCAACCATGAAGAAATTACCGTCAATACAAATATTGCCGGCTGTAAATGCGTTCGTTTAGTCTTACCTGATCCCTACGCAAACACATTGAGAAATCCAGCCGACGCTCTTTGTCGAAATGTTCTTGTAGCAGCGATTGGGAAACGCTCAGCGGCCTAACGGCATTATTCCGTCTAAAAGTGCGCGCATTCGCCTCCAGTGAGAACCCTTCCAGAATATGCGCTGGCAGACGTCACAAGTGCTGAAGTGATCAAAGCGTTCACGTACGGCGGGCGGAAGACGCGTCAGCACTTCAGCCTTGGCGATGGCGCGCAATGGCTCATTACATTCCAGGCATAACGTGAATGGCCGCGCGCTGCGCCCCAAATCCAGCCGATCGAATATTTCGTACAACTGCTGCGTCGATTTCAATGAGCGCACGTAGCAGCCGCGCGTTATAGCACGGCGTTTCAGCAGTTCGCGGTCGCGCGTAAGTAATATGCGCTCGTCACGCGCGACAATGGCTTCGATTTCGCTGTCCTGGAAGTTGTTGTCATAAAGCGTATCGAAACCGGCCATGCGCAACAGGTGCGCAAGCCCGCCCAAATGTGCATCAGCGACAAAACGCGTGGCCCGTAAGGGTTGATCGCGCACGCGCAGCAAGGGAGTAATATCGAGCGTCTCGAACCTGGGAAAGACGGCTACGCGGTCACCGTCGTTCAGCAATTGGTCGAAGCCCACAGACTCGCCATTGACTAACACCAATTCAATCTCGGTATGAGGTACGCCAAGCGCTTCGATCATATGCTTGGTGGTCGCAGACTCTGAACAAGGGCAGGCAAACTCCTGCCTGCGCCGCAGGGGCGGGAGAAAATCGTTCAGTTCCTCATAGAAGCGAAATGTGGCGATGACCATTGAACCTGAATCCGGCAGTTGGTCGCTTCTATTTTATTTTAACGCCATGATCCACGAAAGCAACAGGGAAGATGCACGACGAAGCGGAAGGAAATGCTGTTCGGGACACTACCGATTTAACAAGATATATAACGCAGTCCACTCCAGGATCAACTTCTAGACGTCAGAAATTTTCCTTTTTGCACCAACTGCTGTTCAAGAGTCCTGTTGCAACGTACGCGGCACTTGGCCGGCGCCCACATGCGCTATGGATTTATATCTTGAATCAGATAAATCATACCGGTTACAAGTATGAGGTCAATTCGGAATCAATAGTCAATAGCCATACAGGTATCAAATTCGCCTTTGAAGAGATAATCTGAACCATTACCAATCAGCCACACCTATATTCTCAATTGGCGGAGGCGGTGTCCGCCTATGGTCTCCGTAAAACCTTATGGATAAACGGATTTAGAACGCCACTTGCGTTTGCTCTACAATTCTCTATACAAAAATAAATTCATAGTTATCTTGCGAATGTGGGCGGGAGTTACAGCGGTCACATTCATTTTCTGAGGCACATGTAAAAATACCCTCTGGTGAGGGCGGGGTAGGGGACAAACAAAACCCGCCGAAGCGGGTTGGGGTTTATTTCTTGGTAAGGAATACTACAGCAAGGCTCGTGATGGCAGCCGTTGCAATAACCCCACCTGTCCACGGATAGCCCATCGTCGCAGTGTAAGCACCACCTAGAATCCCCACGACTCCGGTAATTAAGGAAAATATCTGCCCTAATCGACGTTCTTTATAAATCGATTGATTTATAAAAACATCTTGTGATCTACGATGCTCCGCTTCTCGCTGAGTCTGCTCAATAACCCAAGTAACAGTTTCTGGGCTGAATTTTTGAAGCCGCTCTAATTGAGCGACAGGGATGATTGGTGCGTCTGCTTCATGTTGCTGAAAAGTAACGTCACCATTATTTCGATTTAATCTAGCGGTCGTTTGCTTGTTTGCCATGCACTCTTACTGTTTTTGCAAGGCCGCGCGCCACTTTCTTAGAATCCCCTCTAAGTTTAGAGGCGTCTTTCTGAAACCCATCTTTTGATGGGCGAATATAATCCGCATCGGGCCACATTACCAACGCCTGCCTTGCTCCTGCTAATAAATTAAGTAGATGTTTTCCCATGATGGTTAAACTCCTTAATTCCCTCTTTAGCTATAAATGTCTTATTATTGATTTGATGGACGACCAAAATCCATTAGCCGTTGAATATGTTGCGTCCGCGCAACAAAAAAAGTACGTTTTCGTACCATATTTTACGTCTAGCATAAACTAAATCTGTCAAGTGGGCAAATAAGCTTTAGTCCTTCTTCCTGCCCACTACCCCGCCAAACATCTGTCCCAGGTCAGGCACGGACTTTTCCTTTTCCTTCTCGTTCTCAATTAAGTAAGCCTGGTTGCGGATCATCTTGGTCAACCGCAGTATTGAGTCAGCTCTATCCTTA
>JBDTDT010000049.1:0-17094 GCA_039922995.1 Nitrosospira sp.
CAATACTCATCTATTGAGTGGTATGCAGAAGGATTCCCACATACAGTCATATTACGTTCAGGCGAGCTGGTTTGTAACCGGTGAACGGACAATTTACCGGAAAGAGCTTGGTATTTTCAGCAAGCCCACGCCGCTCGGAAAGTGGGGAGCCGTCGAGGTCGCCGCGCGTTATGACGCAATGGAGAATAAGGACCAGAGTCTGGTTGCGAATCCTTGCGGTACCGGTACGTCGAAATGCCAAACCCAGGTATTTACGCTGGGGGTTAACTGGTATGTGCGGAAAGGGCTGCGGTTCATGCTCAATTACTATCTTACCGAAAACGCAATTGGAAATGCCGGCGCTGGTACGCCCAATCGTACGGATAGCCCATCCGTAATCTCTTTCCGTACTCAGCTAAGTTTCTAAGCTCTGGGAGAAGTACCTGGCTAACCGGTGGCGTATGGAAGCGGTGTATCTGGACGGATAGGCCGTCCAGACGGTCACCAGGCTACATTCGTTCTATATACTCGCCATTATCCGTATTGATCTTTATTTTTTCCCCTTTCAGGACGAATGCCGGCACCATCACCACAAGCCCTGTTTCCATCGTGGCCGGTTTGTAAGAACTGGTGGCGGTGGCACCTTTAAGATTGGGCTCGGTGTCTGTAATACAGAGCACCACGCTGGCCGGAAGCTGCACGCCAATGGGACGTTCGTTATGGAAATTGACTTGTACATCGGTATTCGGAAGCAGGTATTCGTACTGGCTTTCCAGGAACTCCTGCGAAAGGCTTAATTGTTCGTAGTTTTCCTTATCCATGAAGATGAAGTTATCCCCTTCCTGGTAGAGATACGTCATATCGCGAGGCTCGACGAAGGCACGCTCCACCTTGTCTTCGGTACGGATGCGCTGGTTGGTTTTGGTGCCCGCCTCAATGTCCTTCATTTCTACTTGCATGAATGCTCCACCTCGGCCCCCGACATGGACGTGGTAACATTTCAGCACACGCCAGATGCGCCTGTCCCACTCGATCAGGTTGCCGACGCGAATTTCTGTTGCAAGCACTTTAGCCATTATTTTTCCAGTGAATCAAAAAGCGCGCATTTTACTACAAAAGGCAATCAATAACTCCATGCAATCCTCATTCTCGGCAGATTGTCGTCAATGCCCGCGGCTGGCGGCATTCCTGGACGAAGTGAAAATTTTCCATCCCGATTATTATGCCCGTCCTGTGCCGGCTTTTGGCGACCCGGCACCCAGGCTGCTCATCATTGGCCTTGCTCCCGGTATGCATGGTGCGAATCGCACAGGGAGGCCTTTCACCGGTGATTTTGCGGGAATTCTTTTATATCGGACGCTGCATAAATTCGGCCTTGCCAGCCACGAAGGGTCGGCCTCCGCCAGCGATAATTTGCAGCTTATAAATTGCCGCATCACCAATGCAGTCAAATGCCTGCCGCCACAAAACAAGCCGGAACCGGGAGAGATCAGGACATGCAACGGGTATTTGGCGGCTGAAATTTCTGAATTCAGGCAGAAGGGCGGCGTTGCACTTCTAGCGCTCGGTGCTATCGCCCATCAGGCAGGATTGATGGCGCTGGGGCTCAGGCTCAAGGATTATCCTTTTGCTCATGGCGCTGTTCATGCGTTGCCTAACGGCTCGCCGCCGGATGACTTGAAACCTGCAGGCCTGGTGTTATATGACAGCTATCATTGCAGCCGCTACAATACCCAGACCCGACGCCTTACCACGGACATGTTCGAGGACGTATTTGCAAAAATATCTATCGACATGGCCGCTCATTTGACAACAACTCTGGCAACTTCGCAAAAAGGAGATTAACGCATGCCTTACGTCAATATTCGCATTGCCGGCGCCCTCAGCCGCGAGCAGAAGAAACAGATCGCGCTGGAAATCACCGATACGCTTGAGCGCGTTGCGCATAAGCCGAAATCTTATACTTATATTGCCTTCGATGAATTACCCCATGAAAATTGGGCGATAGCAGGCGTTCTGCTGGGTGAGGAGGATTGATTGTTGTGCCTGCCGCATCCTCTTTCGATGCAAAAGAATTTTGCTGCCGCTTGCCCTCCCAGCCCGGTGTTTATCGAATGATGAATGTGGCTGGGCAAGTGATTTATGTGGGAAAGGCTATCGATCTCAGAAAACGTGTTTCCTCATATTTCCAGAAAAGCGGACTGGGTCCTCGAACCCAATTGATGGTATCTCAAGTGGCGTGTATCGAAACCACCGTTACCCGTTCCGAAGCCGAGGCGTTGTTACTTGAAAATAATTTAATCAAGACCCTGACTCCTCGGTACAACATACTTTTCAGGGATGATAAATCATATCCATACGTCGTTCTGACCGGGCACCGTTTTCCCCGGCTTGGTTTTTACCGCGGGGTGTTGGATAAAAAGCATCAATATTTCGGCCCCTTTCCCAACGCGGGAATGGTAAGGGAGAGCATCCAGCTCCTGCAGAAGGTATTTCGCCTTCGTACTTGCCAGGATAGTGTGTTCAGCAATCGCACCCGGCCTTGTCTACTTTATCAAATCAAGCGTTGCAGTGGGCCTTGCGTCAACCTGGTTACCGCAGAGGCTTATCGGGAGGACGCGAGAAATGCCGAGCTTTTCTTGCAGGGCAAACAAACCGAAGTGCTGGAAAGTATCACCGGAAAGATGCAGGAAGCCGCAAATACTCAAAATTATGAGCGGGCGGCGTTGTTTCGCGACCAGATTCAGTCCTTGAGGAAGATCCGCGAAAAACAGTTCGTGGACAGCGGCAGGGCACTGGATGCCGATGTGATTGCCTGCGTTGCCGAAAGTAATGGCGGCGGTAGAATCTGCGTCAATCTGGCCATGGTCAGGGGAGGGCGCCATCTTGGGGACAAGAGTTTCTTTCCGCAAAACGCGGAGGGATATGATCCGCCGGCGGCGATAGAGGCCTTTCTGGCCCAGCATTATCTCAGTCGAAGCGTCCCGCACCTTATCATCGTGGGGGAGAAAATTCGGCGGGAAACACTTCAAACCCTGCTTGCCGAACAATCCGGCCATAAGATCATTATCAATGCCAATCCCATCGGTGATCGGCGCATGTGGCTGGATATGGCAACAGAAAATGCGAGGCTCGCGCTGGAACAAATGCTGAGCCGGCAGGCCAGCCAGGAGGAACGCCTTCAGGCGTTGCAGCAGGTGCTGGACATGACGGGGCTTTGCCGTATCGAATGTTTCGATATCAGCCATACGCTAGGCGAAGCTACTATTGCGTCATGCGTGGTTTACGATAGCTTCTCCATGCGCAGCAGCGAATATCGCCGTTACAATATCAGTGGCATAACGCCGGGAGACGACTATGCCGCCATGCGTAATGTCCTTGCGCGACGCTATCATAAGATTGCCGAAGGCGAGGGCAGACTTCCCGATCTGATTTTGATTGATGGGGGCAAGGGCCAGGTAAGTGCAGCTCGCGAGGTATTGGTTGAGCTCGGGTTGAACGATGCTAATCTGCTAGGGGTGGCTAAAGGAGAGGAACGTAAACCCGGCTTGGAACATTTGATTTTTCCGGGGACGGAAAAGCCGCTACAATTGTCGAAAGATCATCCTGGGTTGCATTTGATCCAGCAAATTCGCGATGAAGCTCACCGTTTTGCAATTTATGGTCATCGCGCCAAACTTGGTAAATCGCGCACCACCTCAAGTCTGGAACAGATTGATGGTATCGGAGCCAAGCGGCGGCAAAGTTTGCTGGCACGGTTTGGCGGGCTGAAAGGTGTCCTCACCGCAAGTATTGAAGAATTGCAGCAGGCGGATGGAATCAGCCGTGCGCTGGCGGAGAAGATTTACAAGGAACTGCATTGAATCGCAACCTGCCGGCTGCCTGCTTATCTTGTATTGGGCATGCTTAGACTGCCCTTTTTAATGGCATATCCCGACCTTTATGCCTTTTAACCTGCCCAACGTACTTACCTGGATGCGCATCCTTGCGATTCCGCTATTTGTTGGGATTTTTTATTTTCCGCCCTCATGGCTGTCTCAACCCAACCAGAACCTGATCGCTACTATTATCTTCACGGGTGCGGCCATTACCGATTGGCTGGATGGGTACCTTGCGAGGGTGCTCAATCAGACCTCAGCTTTTGGCGCGTTTCTCGATCCGGTGGCGGACAAATTGATGGTAGCGGCAGCGTTGATCGTGCTGGTTTACCTCAGCAGGCTCGATGCACTTATTGCCTTCATCATCATTGGCCGGGAAATTACCATTTCAGCCTTGCGTGAATGGATGGCACAAATCGGCAAAGGCAAAAGCTTGGCGGTTTCTTTTTTGGGGAAATTAAAAACCTTATCGCAAATGGCGGCTATCCCATTGCTGTTATATCACGATAAAATAGGCGACAGTTTCAATGCGCAAGCAGTGGGAACATGGCTGATTTATCTGGCCGCCATCCTTACGCTATGGTCGATGGGGTATTACCTGAAAGTTGCGATTCCACAGGCCTTGAAACAAGGCTGATACCGGGGTTTCCCCGACCTTCCTTGACAAAGACACCAGCATCCTTATAATGCCAGCATTGTTTTTCGCGGGAATAGCTCAGTGGTAGAGCACAACCTTGCCAAGGTTGGGGTCGCGAGTTCGAGCCTCGTTTCCCGCTCCAGTTAGCAGGGAAAATGGATTCTTTCGCAAGAGGCCATCTGTAACATATTTGTGCCTTTGCTTAAATCCGTTTTCCCTTTTTAGTTTTTGCTATTGCAGTGCAACCGATTCCGGTTGCGCAACCATGGCGGGGTGGCAGAGTGGTCATGCAGCGGCCTGCAAAGCCGTGGACGCCGGTTCGATTCCGACCCCCGCCTCCAGTAAATCAATGAGTTACATGAATTATAAATAAGGACTGGCGAAAACGTTTCGCCATCTTTTACTCTTTTCCCGGTTAGCATAACCTGAAATTATAACGGCGGGAGATTTAATGGAGGAGACTTTACCTAACGCTGAGCCGTATGCGGTGGTCAGGGATTCTGAAGAATGGTCGAGCAATTATGGGCTTTGAAACGGCCCCGCGGAGATGGACGTCGCCTTAAATTCAATCCGCGGTTTCTGGAAGAGTTCTGGTAACCGGGGCGCGATATATGCCGGGATCGGAGCCAGTGGCTGCATTCGGCGATACTTCCTTTCCCGTTGTGACACAGCCAGATAATGCCAGCGAAAGATACATCGAAATAATTATTTTGTTCACTGTGTTCTGACTTATCTCCAATTATTCAAAGTGTCCGTACGTTATTCTTGCCCAGCTTTTTCGTCCAGTTCCTTCTCAGTTCCTTTTATGACACTGACCGGGTAACTTTACCGGACGATTGAAAAATTGGTCGGATTCTTAATACGTAGGTATTTTGTATACTTTTAAAACTCCGGCAGGGTCTCGATCCAGGTAGTATCGCTTGCCAGCATCAAGGCCATAAGACTTCGGCGTGTCATTATTGTATACGCGAATGTTAAACCACGAATCTGCGGAGGCTCCGCTGAATGTCGCTCCCGAATGAGGAGGGAGATGGTGCTTTGTGCGAATCGTGTTTGCCGAGACCAAGTGGAAAATAACTTCCTTGTCGGTGCGGTTTGCGATATAAACATGACCGGTCTCGGCAGAAGTAAGCGGAATTTCAGCTGATTCTTCGTGTGAAAACGAAGTGGAGGGGATAAGCAGGGTCGTTAACCATAATGAAGCAATGATGACTACTGGTTTCATTCTTGTACCTCCAGTGATGTATCACCGGCTTTTCCGGGCAAGTAAACAGCGATAGTTTCAGACAAACCTATTGCGGGCATGATTCGTTCGCTATCGAAGCCAGTGGTGATGATGAACAATGCAGAAATTACCATCAATATCCCTGCCAGAAGGTTTATTGTTTGGTTAGTTTGGAATACAGTAAGTTTCACCATGATTAATACAGTTGCTCAAAACCAAACGTTCAACAACCTATACAGCGTAGCAGGTGGAAGGATTAATACAAGTCACACTTATCGAAAACTACCGCAATTCTCAGGATACATCGATAAATATTCTATAAAGCCGCAGGAATTGTCGTCTTGCCGAGAATGTTGATATCTGCGGACGCGTAGCATTTCTTTCGGCGCATGCCCCTTCCCAAGAATGAATATATAATCCGAGTTGCAGGAATGGATGGCTGCAGAGGAGTTTTAGTTCCAGGGAGACAACTGCTTCCAACTTCCAACTGCGGAATAAGTTAAGTTTTCAGCAGGAGTTTCTGAATTGACCCTCACAATCTATGGTATCAGGAATTGCGATACGATCAAGAAAGCCCGTTCCTGGCTGGAGAACCACGGAGTAGATTACAACTTCCATGATTACAAAACGGCAGGAATAGAGCGGAATCGTCTGGAATACTGGTGCAACGAGCTTGGATGGGAGGCCTTGCTGAACCGCTCGGGTACGACGTACCGAAAACTTCCTGATTCAGAAAAACAAGCGCTTGATTTGCATAAGGCCATCCTGCTCATGCTTGCGCATCATTCTCTTATCAAGCGGCCCGTTTCAGATCTGGATGGGCGCCTGCTGGTAGGATTCAAGCCGGAGCTGTATGAAAGGGCTATGTGCGCAACTCCCTAACTCGATATATGCAGAGCGATTTCAGCTCCTGTTCCGCCCTAAATGGCCTCTTTGGATGAGAACATCTGGCATTAAGCGTGGCTTTACTCCCGAAGAATAGCGAGCTACGCACCAGATTTCCTTGATGCAGAAACGGAGAAATGCCGTTCGTATTTTGACGATCTAGTCTGGCCGTGGCCGAAGATTTTTCCAGTAAGTGGCACCTGGCAGCCTGTCGGACTTAAAGGAAATCGGCTGAAAAAGCGTCTTGGGCCTGTTAATATTTATTTCACACCCGCGTTTTTCGTGCGCAACCCGAAGGGACGGGACAGATTTCATCCAGCCCTTCATTACTCGCCGCTTACGGAGGCCCGGTCCGCCGCGCGGCTCATGCCTCCTGCCGGATGGAATCCGTCGCCGCCGCGGGCGTGAAATAAGTGTTAACAGGCCCTGGCTGGTCTATATTTCGCCGCTTTATGCTCACAAAGGCCAATAGAACAACTATTGGCCTTCAAAATCGTCAAAATCTATCCTCACTCGTCACATTTTCGCTTCGATTCTTCAAGTCCGACAGGCTGCTAGACGTGCGTTATAGCTTCGTCATCAGATTCCGGGCGTCAAATGGAGCCTTCACTTTGACATCATTATCGAAGTAGCAATAGACATCGCGGGGGTGGCGCGCCGGTGTGGATTGCGTAGATATGACATGTGCATCATCGGGCTGGGAGCCGGCTTTCCAGGCGTCAATGCGTTCTGCCCAGCGTGTCAGCGCCTCATCAGTGTAGCCGCTCGCGTAAAGTTCCTTGTCACCGTGCAAGCGAAGATAAAGAAAGTCCGCGGTCACATCCTCGCGGTAAGGCCACTTTCCCGCAGTATCGGCGACGACCAGCGCAATGTTGTGTTCACGCAGTAGCTGCACGAAAGATTCGTCAACAAAGCTTTCATGACGAATCTCGATCGCATGGCGCAGGTTCCGCGTGGCATCGATTGCCAGCCGGACGCGGCCGGTCATATGAGGCTCGCGCCGACGGGCAAGCCGGAGTGCCTGTTTGGTATCGCCCGGCAAGAGTTCGAAAAAGTGCTTCATCTTGTCCGTATCATAGCGAAAGCTTGGCGGAAACTGCCACAGGATGGGGCCGAGCTTCTCTCGCAGGTTGAATATTCCAGAGGCGAAAAAGTTGGCGAGCGGACCCTCGATATCCTTTAGCCGTTTTATATGCGTAATATAGCGTGGGCCCTTGACGCTGAAAACGAAATCTGGCGGTGTGTCGTGATACCATCGCTCGAAGCTGTCCGGTTTCTGGAGCGAATAAAACGTCCCGTTTATTTCTATCGTAGAAAATTTGTGGGAGGCATATTCGAGTTCGCGATGCTGTGGAAGACCGGCGGGGTAAAAGACGCCACGCCAGGGCGGATAGCGCCAGCCGGAAATTCCAATTCGTATTTTACCCATTTGACTTAATCCTTCCGGCGCGGAAATTACTGGCTATGGCTGGCGTAGGCAGGTGGCGCGGAGAAATTAAGCATGCGAAGCCTATCGTGACCAGGATCGAAGATTTCATGCTCATTGTCCAGTTCCGATAAGCACGAGTACACTTTTCTCAAGGGGATCGCTTCACCCCTTGGCGCCGATTCTTCGGGCCGCGTTCCGCATTGCCAGATGATAAAACCATTACTGCTGCCTAAGAATCATGATGGCAAAGTATTACGCGAAATCCGCTTTCAAACCACAGGCTTCGCCCGTTCTCATTTAATCCCCCGTGTATCAGTCAATAAATTAGACCATGGAAATATGATACGGTTTCGCGATGGGCATGCCTGCCAATATCTCGGTGGAAGCTCGTTGAAAATGCTGGGGATGAAGCAATATCTCATAGCGATAATCCGGATATTTTCAGGTGGGGTGAAGGAAAGGTTCTGCCAATTTTAGATCTGTTATAAATCGGCGATATTCATCATTCTTGTCTTGTTCAGGCACACGCAACAAAAACGAGGGATGGACAGTGATCAGCAACGATATGTTTTTGGCATATTCAAGCAGTTTTCCCCGGTTTTTTGCAATCGGCGTTGCACGGCCAAGTAGAGCGCGCGCAGCTGTGGCTCCCAGCGCAATAACGAGACGGGGAACGACAAGTTCGATCTCGCGCCTTAGCCAGTCATGACATGCGGCGATCTCAGCATCGACAGGTTTTTTGTGAAGGCGCCGCTTGCCGCGAAGCTCAAACTTGAAATGCTTGACAGCGTTGGTAATGTACACTTGTTCACGTGGGATATTGATCTCTGCGAGCGCCCGAGTCAGAAGCTGTCCGGCGGGACCGACGAACGGATGACCGGTGCGATCTTCCTGGTCGCCGGGCTGCTCGCCAATAAGGATAATCGGTGCATTCGAAGGTCCTTCACCGAAAATGGTTTGCGTAGCATTTTCCCAAAGTGGGCATGCGTGGCAGGATACGGCCGCTTTACGCAACGCCTCGATAGATGCGTCCGCTCGCTCTGCGGGATGTGAGCCAATCGCTGGACCTGTTTTCATATCAAAGACCAAAAGACAGTCGTTCGCATACGACGGCGATTTCTGGAATTCCCATTAGATCTCATTCCGATCAAATAGGGGCAACGAGTCTCATCAGGCAGAGGGTAGTAGAGGCTGTTCCATACGAAATTGCAATTTCTTACAAAATTGTAGAAAACAAACGAGTGTTATAGCAGATCGGACAATAGGGACATCGGGTCAAGCGATAAACCACTTACGAAGTGGTTTCGTCCGTTTAAATTTTAGTGGCGGGTGCTTCGGTATCTTCTCCTGCAGCAAGTTGAGGAGTGCTGTCCGAAATCAACTCGAACCAGAACACGCTACCCACCCCGACGGTGCTTTCGACACCGATTGAGCCTCCCATCAGTTCGACCAATTGCTTCGTTACCACCAGGCCGATACCTGTGCCTTCGACGGATCCGGTCTCCTGTCCGAGCCGATTGAATTGCTGGAAAAGCTGTGCCAGTTTTTCCGGAGGCAATCCCGGTCCGGTATCCTTGACGCTGACGCGAATACGGTCCGGTGCCACCCTATCGCAGTCCACTTCGACGGTACCGCCGTCCCGGTTGTATTTGATCGCATTGGAGAGAAGATTAATGAGAACCTGCTTTACCCGAATTCGATCGGCTTTAACAAAAAAATTCGTATCAGAGGAAGGAAAAATCAGGTGGATGCCGCGTTCCTGTGCCTGTGGTTCGCTCATGGTCCGACATTCGCTCATGACCTCTGCCATACAGATCGGCTCCTGCGACACGACAAGCTTGCCGGATTCGATTGCGGCCAGATCAAGGATTTTGTTGATCAGTTCCAGCAGGTACCATCCTGCACCGGCAATCTCCTTGAGCATTGTCATCTGGGAAGGCGTTGGCGGTGGGGAACCGGACTCCATTAACTGCGTAAAACCGAGCATGACGTTGAGCGGGGAACGTAACTCGTGAGTCATGCTAGAAAGAAAATCCGATTTTGCGAGATTGGCTTTTTCTGCATCGGTCTTGGCTTTTGTCAGCTCTATCTCAATCATCTTGCGCTGGCTAATGTCGCGGCGCAATTCCTCGTTCACCTTCGCCAGCTCATCCGTACGCTTCGCCACCAGTTCCTCAAGGCGGTAACGATGTTGCCGCAATTCCTCTTCCACCTGTTTGCTTTCGTTGATATCGACCAGGATGCCCTGCAGAAATAAAGAGCGTCCCGATTCATCCCGTACCACGCTTGCTTCGTCGCGGAACCACAGAATTGTTCCGTCCCGGCAGAGCAGCCGGTATTCACAGCGTAGGGAAGTACCGGTAGCACGACTTTTTGCTCGTTCCTCAAGCGCATAAGTCCGGTCGTCCGGGTGAATCTGGGCGAGATGAATTTCCGGATCGGCCAGCCATTGTTCCGGGGAGAAACCGAGGTTTTTGATCTGAGAGCTGACGTAAAGGAAACGATTGGTTCCATCCAGCGCGACGATATAAACGATTGCAGGGATTTTTTCAACCAGCGAGCGGTATTTGGCTTCCGCCTGAAACAGCTTGTCTTCCGTCAGCTTTTTCTCCAGCAGCATTCGCCGCTCGCTCAGCAGGCGTTGGATAATGGCGGGTAGCAGCTCAAGGTACTGCCGGTCGGTATCCTTGATGAGGTAATCCCGTGCACCCCGCCTCATCGCGGCTACTGCGATCGTGGCGTTGTCTGCGCCTGTCAGCATCATGACGGGTATGGAAATATTGCCTCCATCATCGGCCAATTTGGCGAGGAACTCCAGGCCATTCAGATCCGGCAGATGGTAGTCCAGTAAAATGCAGTCCGGTTTTTGCGTATGGGCGAGAAGGAGCCCCTCGCTGCCGCTGTCGGCTTCCGAAAGTACGAATTCATACTCCGGAACCTGCGCAAGCGCGCGGCGGCAGGCCATGCGATCCACTATGTCATCCTCGACGAGGAGTACGCGAATCAGCGGTTTAGTCATAGGAAATCAGCTAATAAAAATCCGGAGATATTTCCGTGATCCGTCCGTTACGGCATCTCACTAATGGTCCAGTAGGCATCAATGGATCGCATGACCTCGACGAACTGCCGATAATCGACGGGTTTAGCCATGTAGCCTGCCACACCCATGTTAAAGCTGTTTACCTTGTCTTGCTGTTCCTCCGACGTGGTCAGCACGACGACCGGGATACGCTTTAACTGATCATCATGCTTCACGACATGCAGAAATTCGATGCCGTTCATGATAGGCATGTTCAAGTCGAGCAAAATTATGCATGGTTTCTCGTTTTCCGGATCTTGTAAATATTGCACCGCCTCTTCCCCATTTTCCAGATGCACAAGGGGGTTCGTTACGTGGATCTCCTTTAGGGCGCGTATAACGGTCATAGTGTCCACTTGATCGTCTTCCACCAGAAGAATGGGTTTATTGGTGATTTTCACGTTTTCTTCCTTTATTTTGAGTTGGCAATTGCTGCGGTTTGCGGCAAAGTGAAATAGAATGTGCTGCCTTCGCCGACCACAGATTCGGCCCAGATACGTCCGCCATACATTTCCACGATTTTTTTTACCAGCGCCAAGCCGACTCCGGTACTTTCAATCCGGTCTCGCGGAGCGAGTGTCTGGAATAATTGAAAGATTCTTTCAAAATGGCGCGACTCGATGCCCGGCCCATTGTCGGTGACGCTGAGCTTCCAGTACTCCCCCTCGTTCCTACAGGCGATGAGAATTCTGGTCTGGGGCTTGTCTGCATACTTAATAGCGTTAGAAAGCAAGTTTTGAAATATCTGCTGGATGCGCGTTGGCTCTGCGACAATCGTCGGCAAAATATTCTCTACGCTGATAATAACATTCGCGGGTGGGGAGAGGAGATCAATCACCTCACGCACTACCTGACTGAGATCCACCGCGACGAGCGCCTCTCTCACGCGGCCGACACGCGAATATTGCAGGATGCCATCGATTAAATTGCCCATGCGGTGCACCCTGCTGACAAGCAGGCGCATATGCTCTTTGCCTTCGTCGTCGAATTTATCGGCGTAATCCGTGGAGAGCCAGTCCGCTAGCGCGCCGATGGCTCGCAGAGGCGCCTTCAAGTCGTGAGATACCACATAGGCGAAGCTTTTCAATTCTTCATTGGCGCTCTCCAGTTCATTCATTAAACGGGCTTTTTGCTCCTCCACCAGTTTGCGCTCACTGATGTCGCGCATGATGCCGACAAACATGCTGTGGTCGCCGTCATCCATCTCGACTACCGCAAGGTCCATGGGAAATTCCATGCCATCTTTGCGCAGGCCGGCAACTTCCCGAGCTATCCCGAGAGCTCTGGATTTTCCCACAGCCGGATAACTCTTGAAATATTCGGTGTGAGGGTCTTCCCCTGATTCCGGCGCAGGAAACAGCAGATCGATATTCTGCCCGATAATCTCTTTTTCCGTATAACCGAAAATACGTTCCCCCGCCGGGTTGAAGGTTCTGATAACACCCTGCTGGTCAACTGAAGCCACTGCGTCAATCAGATTATTCAGTAACGCGCGGGTATGCGCCTCGCTTTCGCGTACTTGGCCAATGGTATCCACAAGGCTGTCTCGCATCTCCTTCAGCGCTTGCATGAGTTGGCCGATTTCGTTCCTGGAGCGAACTTCGATCTCCTGCCTGAGATTTCCTGCGGCAACGCCTCGGGCGATTGTCACCACGTCTTCGAGTGGCCTAAAAATCGCGCGGGTGAATACGATACTGATCAGTGCCGCCAGCACCAGGGCAATCGCAATCGACGCAATGAGAACGTTACGGATGGCTTCATACCGTTTCTGTTCCTGGTCATATTCCCGCTTGGTTTCATCCAGCTGGAGAGCAATAAGTGCCTTGAGACTGTCATCGACCGGCTGGTAAAGAGGACGAATTTTTTCCACAAGAATTTGATACGCTAACCCGATTTCGTCTGCACGTAACGCGTCAACCGCAGGTTTCAGGCCCTCGTCGATAAATTTCTGACGGGCGTCCGCAAAATTAAGAGCCAGCGTTTTTTCTTCTGCAGTCAGATAGGTTGTAATGTAGGAATTCCAGATCCGGGTAATTTCTTCGATATTTTCGTCGACGATTGCAGTTTTTTTGTTGATGACCTCGATCGTTGGTATCATCAGAGCAGACGTGATAGCAAGCCGGTTATGCATCAAAAGAGAGTCAATTTGTGTTACCTGTTTGAGGGGAATGGAACGGTCATGATAGACGGTCTTTAAGCCGTCGATCGCCTTGCTCATCCCGAACAGGCCGAGCATCTGGATTCCCAGCAAAAAGGCTACCAGAAACGATAGGATGAATATCAGGCGCGACTTGATGGTTAGGTTTCTAAACATGTCAATTTAACTTATTCAAAAAAAGAAGTATTGCTCATCCTCGTGTTGTTACGTGTCATGGTTTAATAGTACCTCGTTGAATCGGAGGCGGAAAACTTCTTTAGTTTTTGCCAAAAAAAATTCTGGATCAGCACATCCTTTAACCATCCTATAATAATCACAAAGTACTATTGAAAAACCAGTGTCGATGTGTAGCATTCCAATGTATTGCATTTAACGGACGTTATATTTTATCCAGCCGTTACCCATTCATACTAGCTTTCTCATGATTCGCTGATATTCTTGCGGCGTCTGGCAGTCCAACCCATATAAAGGATAATACGATAATGAAATTCAGTGCCTTGTTTGCGGGATGCCTGTTCGCGGCCGTAGTTGCTACACCGGCAGCCGCTCAGCAGTCAGTCTATACAGCGGTGCTCAACGGTTCCGGGGAAGCCCCGGCAAATGATTCTCCCGGATTGGGTTCGGCGACAGTTACTATCGATTCCAGTTTGCATACCATGCGTGTTCAGGAGAGTTTCAGTGGCCTCCTAGCCGGTGTCACCGCTGCACATATCCATTGCTGTACAGCGGTATCCGATACTGGCACAGCGGGTGTGGCGACCACGACACCGACGTTTACGGATTTCCCGTCCGGCGTAGTGGCGGGCACCTATGACCACACTTTTGATATGACTCAAGCATCGAGTTACAACGCGGCATTTATCACGGCTTCCGGAGGGGTCAACGGTGCATTCGAGGCGCTGGTGGCGGGGTTGAATGGAGGAAACGCCTATGCAAACATCCATACCGGCTTGTTTCCCTCCGGCGAGATCAGTGGCTTTCTGCATGCCGCCCCGGTGCCCGAACCCGAAACCTACGCAATGGTGCTTGCAGGCCTTGCCATCATCAGCATGGTAGCTCGCCGCCGTCGCTTTGACCTCTGGAGAATATCCTGACAGAGGATTGACGAGGAGCTGATGGCTCCTGTTTTGCCGATGTTTGTTTAAGCCATTCCCCATATTATTTCTCCTTGCCCTGATCGGGTAGCTAATCCCTTGTTTCAATGAATCGGTCACAATATCCCGCCCTGTTTTATTTAGTGCGGCAGGCTCAACATTGCCCCCGGCTTCTCCATTTTGAGGTTACAATTAATGGGGTTAGGCTGCTTATTCCTGATGTAACGTATTGATAAGCCCGAAGTCATCGGTTGCCCGGATGGTGAAATTGGTAGACACAAGGGACTTAAAATCCCTCGACTGGAAACGGTTGTGCCGGTTCGACTCCGGCTCCGGGCACCAAAATACCGTTTCACAAAGTCTCATAACCTTTTAGAAAAGCATTAGATACGGGCTATAGCGGTAATAGTTAATATCACAATGTCTCACATGATATCTTGACATACCGCCACGAATGACGGTATCTTTGACGGTAGAGCGAATACCGTCATTAATAGATACCGTCGATGCCTCTCTCAGATCCTGCCGTACGCAATGCAAAGTCCGCCGAAAAGCCATATAAGCTAACCGATGGTGACGGGCTCTATTTGCTTGTCAAAAGCGTGGGAAAGTATTGGCGATATGACTATCGTTTCCTCGGAAAACGCAAGACACTCGCATTTGGCGTTTATCCTGTCACTACTCTTGCGGACGCAAGGGAGCGTCGAAATCAAGCACGTAAGCTCCTAGCGAATGGGGGTGATCCCGGCGCAATCAAGCAAGCTGAGAAGCGCGAAGCAAAACAGCTTTCCACAAATACTTTTGAAGCCGTTGCGCGAGAATGGCACGAAAAACAATCTGTGAAATGGGTGCCAAAAAATATTGCCCGAACAATAAGCTTGCTTGAGCGGAACATCTTTCCAGCGATAGGCAGTACCCCGATAGCGCAGGTCACTGCGGCCAGCCTCTTAGGCGCCATCCAGAAAATAGAGAAACGGGGAAATATAGAAACTGCTCATAGGGCATTGCAAAATTGCGGCCAGATATTCCGGTATGCCATTGCTACGGGCAGAGCCCAAGCGGATTTGAGTCTTGTGCTAAAGGGTGCATTGATACCGATTAAAGAAAAACATCATGCAAGCATAACCGACCCGAAGAAAATAAGGCATTTGCTATTGGCGTTGGATGGTTATGACGGGGCTTTTGTTACTCAATCAGCGCTAAAGCTCGCCCCCCTACTTTTTGTCCGCCCTGGAGAACTGCGGCATGCTGAATGGTCAGAAATAGATTTCAATGCGGCTGAGTGGCGCATAGCGGCCGGAAAAATGAAAATGAAAACCATTCACCTTGTGCCCTTGGCAACCCAGGCTTTAACGATCCTAAGAGAATTGCAACCTCACACAGGGGAGGGAAGGTACGTTTTTCCGGGGGTTAGGACATATGCAAGGCCGATGAGTGAAAACACGGTCAACGCGGCTCTACGACGTCTTGGTTATGATAAAAATGAAATGACAGGGCATGGCTTTAGAAGCATGGCGTCAACCATTCTGCATGAGCAGGGATGGTTGTACGAGGCGATCGAGAGGCAATTGGCGCATGCCGAGCGCAATAAGGTGAGTGCGGCTTATAATTATTCGGAGCATTTGCCGAAACGTAGGAAAATGATGCAAGCATGGGCTGACTATCTGGAAGGGCTAAGGACGGGTGCAAATGTGTTAGCTTTTAGACAGCATAACATTAAAATTACATTGATATGAAAGGTAAAAATCTATGTAACGTTTTTCTGGTGCTCGCGATCGAAAAGACAAGGCATTGAAGAAAGCATTATGAAAGATACATTTCTTAGAGAGCAAATTGAGTATGTAGAGTATTTAGTTAGGCGAAAATATCCGAATGCTTCGAGAGTATCCCCCTATATAAGCTTAAGCCAGATCAGCAGCGGTTATGGTAGCAATAAAGATTTATTTGATGAAATTAATGCGTATAGAAAATTGCTGACAGAGATGTCTTTCGACGAACTAAAAAATTTACACGACACAGAAAAAACAAAAGAACTTGAACTGATAAAACGCAAATCAGAGCTTGAGGAATCGAAAAAATTCTATAACTTATTGTCAGCTAATGCGGATTTTGTATATTGGGGGAAGATCGAGCATTGGACTCTAGATGAAGCAATTGCTTTGTCATTCGGAAAAACTCCAGAAATTGTTTCATGGAAAACAATAGAGCCGCTGACGAATAGTTCTACGTTTGCAAAAGAATATGCTAAACGTCGAGAGCTGGCTATTCGAGCACATTATTGGAAGAAGTTATATGATCCAATTCTGCCTTCAATTTTTCTCGCTTGGGCAAAAGAAGCGGAAATTGCCGTTCCTTCCGATCTAATTACCGAGGTACAAAAAAAACGGGGGGGAACAGGGTTAAACTGGTTTGACGAATATTGCAAAGTAAAAACTGAGTTAGAACGATACACAGCTATTGAAAAAAATGGCAAAGAGCAACCGTTCTCCGCCGAAGAACTCGAATCTTTATTTGACAAAAACCACCCACATCATCCCTCCGAATTATATTTCGCTATAAAAGCGTGGCAAGCGGTAAATGCCTCCTCAGGCAAGGGCCAACCAAAGGCCCGTATAAAGGCATGGTTAGATGAGAATGCGAAAGACTTGTCCAATGAAGCCAAAGAGCGGATCGCAACATCGGCAAATTGGCATAAAGTAGGAGGGGCAACCAAAACGAAATAAATAATTC
>JBDTDT010000050.1:0-44289 GCA_039922995.1 Nitrosospira sp.
GAAAAATAAGGTTGTGGCGTAAATCCGCCGCTACAGCCGCGCACTGAATCGAATCCATAATTCAATGCGTTAGAAAGCGGACACTCTATTTGCTACCAAACCGGACAATTCTATTTGTTGCTAACATTCTTAGCATCCACTTATCGCACCTCGTCAGGCTGGCGTCTATTCCCCTTTCTGGTGGCTGCGCTAGTGCTGATTCCCGTTGGCACGATCATCTCCTCATTTTTCGCACCTGCCAGCGATATCTGGCAACATCTGGTTGAAACAACGCTGGCCAGTCTGCTAATTAATACGTTTTGGCTTGTTCTGGGAGTGGCGTCCGGCACCGTGCTGTTGGGAGTAAGCCTAGCCTGGTTTACTGCGGTGTGCGAATTTCCGGGACGAAAATTCTTTTCCTGGGCATTATTACTGCCGCTCGCCATCCCTGCATACGTCACCGCTTTCGTCGCGCTAGGCCTGTTCGATTACATTGGCCCGGTGCAAACTGCGCTGCGCGCATGGCTGGGACCGGATCTCTTCTGGTTTCCAAATGTGCGCGGCCGGCTGGGCGTCATTATTGTCATGATTCTGGCGTTTTATCCTTATGTCTATTTGCTGGCGCGCAATGCCTTTCTCACCCAGGGCAGGCGCTCGCTGGAAGCTGCCCAATCGTTAGGCTTTAATCGCACGCAGGGTTTCTTCAGGCTGGCATTGCCCATGGCACGGCCGTGGATCGCAGGAGGTGTGATGCTAGCGCTAATGGAAACCCTCGCGGACTTTGGCACCGTAGCAGTTTTCAATTATGACACCTTTACCACGGCCATCTATAAGGCCTGGTTCGGAATGTTTTCCTTGACCGCAGCCTCGCAACTCGCCTCGTTGCTGATTGTGATTGTCTTTGTAATGATGGTCGTGGAGCAGCAATTCCGCTCGCGTATGCGCTACGCTGAAACCAGGCAGAGTGCGCGAGTTAACCGTATCCTGCTCGCCGGTTGGCGTGCGTGGCTGCTTGCGGGCTTTGCCTCAGGCACACTTTTTTTTGCGTTTCTGCTGCCCGTCGCGCAGCTGAGCATGTGGACGGCAAGCGTTTTCGCCCAGGATTTCGACGAGCGTTACCTGCAATTTCTCTGGCATTCGCTGCTGCTCTCTGCTTTCGCCGCCCTGCTCACCTGCTCGGTTGCACTGCTTGTGGTCTACGCAGCACGCCGCCACCCTGATTCGGCTACTCGCGCCGCAGTGCGCATTGCTACGATCGGTTACGCTCTCCCCGGCGCCGTTTTGGCGGTAGGAATTTTCATTCCGGTCGCCTGGCTGGATAACTGGCTGAGCGAAATCGCCTTGCAATTATTTAATATAGAAACCGGCCTACTGATCCAGGGCACCCTTTTCACCATGCTGATCGCGTATATGACGCGCTTTCTGGCGGTGAGCCACAGTCCTATCGATAGCGCCATGCAACGCATAACCGGCAGCATTGATGAAGCCGCAATGGGACTTGGCTTGAATGGATGGGCGATGCTGCGGCGCGTACATTTGCCCATTCTGAAAGGTGGAATATTTACCGCAGCCACGCTGGTATTCGTAGACGTAATGAAAGAAATGCCCATCACCCTGATGACCCGGCCCTTCGGTTGGGATACGCTAGCGGTAAGAATTTTTGAAATGACTTCGGAGGGGGCATGGGAGCAGGCCGCGCTGCCCGCGGTGGTGCTCGTGCTGGCAGGTCTGCTTCCAATAATACTGTTTGTGCGGCAAACCGAAAAATAGTGAAATACCACTGTCCATGAACGCTCTGCTTAAGCTCAAGAATATCCAGCATGCCTACGGCAAACAGGTGGTGGTAAATGATTTATCGCTCACGCTAAAAAAAGGGGAAATCGGTTGCCTGCTGGGGCCGAGTGGTTGCGGAAAAACTACGGTGTTACGCTGTATTGCCGGGTTTGAGCCCATTTCGTCTGGAGAAATTCTGCTCAACGGCGTGGTGGTAAGTAACGCCAATTCCGGCTTGCCGCCGGAACAGCGGCATATCGGCATGGTATTTCAGGATTACGCGCTGTTTCCTCATCTGACCGTTGCCGTCAATATCGGCTTTGGTTTGCATCGCATGCCAAAAACTGAGCGCGCGTCACGCGTCGCCGAACTGCTGCAAACCGTAGGGCTTGCTGATGCATCATCCAGATATCCGCACGAACTCTCTGGCGGCCAGCAACAACGCGTAGCGTTGGCGCGCGCGTTGGCACCGTGTCCTGATTTGTTATTACTGGACGAGCCTTTCTCCAATCTGGATGTAAGCCTGCGTGAACGTTTGAGCCTGGAAATACGCGACATTCTCAAGAACCAGAATGCAACGGCTATATTAGTGACCCACGATCAGGACGAGGCTTTTGCTATTGCGGACGTAATCGGCGTCATGCATCGTGGCGAAATCCAGCAATGGGATACGGCTTATAATCTCTATCACAAGCCTACCAATCGTTTCGTTGCAAATTTTATCGGGCAGGGAGTATTCCTTCCCGGTAGGGTACTTGACTCGCGTCATGTCGAAATCGAGCTAGGAGTTCTGACAGGAGACATCCCGCACGAATGCACGGCGGATTGCCATCTATGCTGTGAAGGCCATCCCGTGGACGTGCTAATACGTCCTGACGATATCGTGCACGATGATGCCAGTCCCGTTCAAGCAGCGGTACTGCACAAAGCTTTCCGTGGCGCCGACATTTTGTATACGCTACGTCTGCCCGGCGGAGGCGTTGCGCTATCCCTGGTGCCCAGTCACCATAATCATGCAATAGGTGAAAAAATCGGCATCAGGCTGGAAGCGGATCACGTCGTGGCATTCAGCCAATCTGTACTGTAACTCTGCAACCCGGTATTTCCGCCCGAATTTCGCGGTAATAGCTCGCTACCACTATAATAGACTGCCTTGTGCATAACGAATGACCATTCGAGAGACTGATTTGAAAGATAACCCCGCAACAAACTTCCCCACGCCGCCCGTTTCCAACTTCATCCGCAACTTCATTGAAGAAGACAATCGCACCGGCAAGTGGAATGGCCGCGTGGAAACCCGTTTTCCACCCGAACCCAACGGCTACCTTCACATTGGCCATGCCAAAAGCATTTGCCTCAATTTCGGACTCGCGCATGATTATAACGGCGTATGCCATCTGCGCTTCGATGATACCAATCCCGAGAAAGAAGAGCAGAAATATGTCGATTCAATACTCGATTCGGTCAGGTGGCTCGGCTTCGACTGGGGAGATCACCTCCACTACGCATCGGATTATTTTGATAAACTTTATGAGTTTGCCGAATACCTTATTAATCAGGGAAAAGCTTATGTGGATAATCTCACTGTCGAGGAAATTCGCGCGCTACGGGGCACGCTGACCGAGGTTGGCACGAATAGTCCATACCGCGCACGCACGATTGCGGAAAATCTCGACCTGTTCCGCCGTATGAAAGCGGGGGAATTCGCCGATGGCACTCACGTTTTACGCGCCAAAATCGACATGGCATCACCCAACATAAACCTGCGCGATCCGGTTATCTACCGCATCCGTCGCGCTCATCATCACCGCACTGGCGATAACTGGTGCATCTACCCCATGTATGATTACACGCATTGCATTTCCGATGCGCTGGAGAAAATTACTCATTCCCTTTGCACGCTGGAGTTCGAGGATCATCGCCCCCTTTATGACTGGGTACTGGATCAACTGAAAGACGTTGTTCCATGCCACCCACAGCAAATCGAGTTTGCGCGATTGAATCTTACCTATACTGTGATGAGCAAGCGCAAGTTGATTGAGCTGGTCGAAGGCGGTTTCGTTGATGGCTGGGATGATCCGCGCATGAGTACCCTGGCGGGAGTCCGGCGGCGAGGCTACACGCCTGAATCCATCCGCCTTTTTGCTGAGCGCATCGGTGTCAGTAAAGCCGACTCATGGATAGACATGAGCATATTGGAAGACTGTCTTCGCGAAGACCTGAACGAGCGTGCCCCCCGGCGCATCGCCGTCCTCGAACCGGTGAAAGTCATCATCGATAATTACCCGGAAAACGGCGAAGAGGAATGTTTCGCCCCCAACCATCCGCAAAAGCCTGAATGGGGGAAGCGGGCCGTACCCCTGTCAAAAATCATCTATATAGAGCGCGACGATTTTATGGAGGTGCCCTCAAAGGGCTATTTCCGTCTCTCGCCTGGCATGGAAGTACGGCTACGTTATGCCTATATAATAAAATGCCTCAGTGTCGTAAAAGATGCCGGCGGAGAAATCCTGGAAATTCACTGTACTTACGACCCCGAAACCAAAAGCGGCACGGCAGGAGCAGAACTGCGCAAGATCAAAGGCAACATTCACTGGCTTTCTGCGAAACACGCACAGCAGGCCAAGGTACGGCTTTATGATCGTCTGTTTGTGCATGCCCATCCGGATGCCGGGGGAAGAGACTATAAGGCATCTCTCAATCCGCATTCAAAAAAAACCATCACTGCTTATGTGGAATCCTCTCTCAATCAGAGTCGGGCGGAGGAACGCTTCCAATTCGAGCGGCATGGTTATTTTATCGCTGACCGTGAGGATACGGAGCAAGGCAAGCCGGTATTCAACCGCACCGTAACATTACGCGATTCCTGGGGCAAAATTACTTGATATCCCAAGATTGCAACGAAACCCTTCATCTCGTGACCAGTGCAACGGCGCCTTATTGTTGCCTGTTCCGGTCAAGCATCCGAAGGCCATCATGAGCAGAAATAAACGCCGCTGGCAGATAAAACCACGAAGTTGATCCTGCACCTGTTAGTACGCCATTTTCCTTTTTACATTATGAATTTTCGCCGGTGGCATGACTCGTCAACGAGCATATACGCTGGCATTCGGCGCTCTGTCATAGTGCCGCTGCAATGTAATTACAACATGACACTTCCCTTTCAAGCATTTTTTCGCTAGCATACGAGTACGTAACATACGAAACAATATATGGACGGATCCTGTGCGTCCTTCCTGGCCGATTCTGAGTTATAGTATTCATGCATCTCCAACCCCTGCCTCGCCGCAACATTAGTCAGATATATTAACCTTTGAACGAGAAGCCCAATGAGCCAGCATATCCATTACGTTTCCGATGGAACATTTGAAACCGAAGTGTTGCAATCATCCGTGCCTGTATTAGTGGACTACTGGGCGGAGTGGTGCGGGCCCTGCAAGATGATCGCCCCCATTCTGGACGAGGTGGCCAAAGAATATGGCGATCGCCTCAAGGTGGCGAAACTCAATATTGACGAAAACCAGGCTACGCCGCCGAAATACGGTATTCGGGGCATTCCTACACTTATGCTGTTCAAGAATGGTAACATTGAGGCTACCAAGGTCGGCGCGCTATCCAAATCCCAATTGACCGCTTTTATTGACAGCCACATCTAAACCCGCTAAGCTTATAACTACCGTCTCCCTAAAGCGGAATCCGATTAGATTTACCGCTTCTAATTCTTGCTTTGCCCCATCGCATTCCCCCAACGTTTTCTGACGCTTTACGTCCTCTGTTTTTCACCTACGAGTTCCGTTCATGCACTTATCCGACCTGAAGAATTTCCATGTCACCGAACTGGTAGAGATGGCCATCGCCAATGAAATAGACGGCGCCAACCGTCTGCGAAAACAGGATCTGATTTTTGCGTTGCTGAAAAATCAGGCGCGAAAGGGCGAGAGTATATTTGGCGAAGGCACACTAGAGGTGCTTCAGGACGGTTTCGGATTCCTGAGATCGCCAGATACCTCGTATCTGGCAGGACCCGACGATATCTATGTGTCTCCCAGCCAGATCCGGCGTTTCAACCTGCATACCGGAGATTCGATAGAAGGCGAAATCCGCACCCCGAAGGATGGCGAACGCTACTTCGCACTGGTCAAGGTGGACAAGGTCAATAATGAGCCACCGGAACAATCCAAGCACAAAATTCTGTTTGAAAACCTTACCCCGCTTTTTCCTACCCAGCGACTGCTGCTTGAGCGCGACATTAAAGCCGAGGAAAATGTCACCAGCCGTATCATCGACCTGATTGCTCCCATCGGCAAGGGGCAGCGAGGTTTACTGGTAGCAAGTCCCAAATCGGGCAAAACGGTAATGCTTCAACATATCGCGCACGCCATCGCCGCCAACCATCCCGACGTCATCCTGATGGTGTTGCTGATAGACGAACGTCCCGAAGAAGTGACGGAGATGATCCGTTCGGTCAGAGGGGAAGTGGTTTCATCCACTTTCGACGAACCTGCGGTGCGCCACGTGCAAGTGGCCGATATGGTGATCGAAAAAGCCAAGCGGCTGGTTGAGCACAAAAAGGATGTAGTCATACTGCTGGACTCGATCACGCGTCTGGCCCGTGCGTATAACACGGTAGTTCCCGCTTCCGGCAAGGTGTTGACTGGTGGAGTTGATGCCAATGCGCTGCAGCGCCCCAAGCGTTTTTTTGGCGCCGCACGCAACATCGAAGAAGGCGGCTCTCTTACCATTATCGCCACCGCGCTGGTCGATACCGGGTCGCGTATGGATGATGTGATCTACGAGGAATTCAAGGGTACTGGTAACATGGAAATCCATCTCGACCGGCGCATGGCGGAAAAACGCACCTACCCGGCGATCAACGTCAACCGTTCCGGCACCCGCAAGGAAGAATTGCTCATTAAGCCGGATGTACTGCAGAAAATCTGGGTACTTCGCAAATTGCTCTATCCGATGGACGATATGGATGCAATGGAGTTTTTGCTCGACAAAATCAAGGCCACAAAAAACAACGCGGATTTCTTCGACTCGATGCGACGGGTATAGTGCTTCCCCTCAATCAAGTAACAAGCCGGATTGTGCTGCTAGCAAGCGCACGCTGATAAATACGTTGTTGCAACCCCTTCCAGATTAAAGGATAATATTCGCCTTTCCGTTCCGCGCACCCCGCCGGACAGGTACAGATCAAGGATAAAGACATGAAAGCAGATATTCATCCCAATTATCAGGAAATCACCGTAACCTGCAGTTGCGGCAATACGTTCCAGACCCGTTCGACTATGAGCAAGCCCTTGCATATTGAAGTGTGCTCGGTCTGCCATCCATTCTATACCGGCAAACAAAAAATTGTTGACACCGCGGGGCGTGTAGAGAAATTTCGTCAGAAATATGGCAAAAAAACGGAAAAACAGGCCAACGCTTAGAACGGATTTACATAAAAAAGGCAGCTTTCGGCTGCCTTTTTTAGAGAAAAAACCCATCAGGACGCTTGAGATCAAACCCTCACGGCAACCAGGGGCATGAGCTTCGCCGGGCTGGCCCGGGGCTCTCCCCTGGATATGAATGCAGAGAATTACCCGCGCTTGCTCAATGGCTAGTATCCGGTGGAGACCGGTTCCGGGCCAGCTCGTCAAGATTGTCAAGTAACCGTCCGGCAACCGTCTTCTCGGGTCGGGCCAAACCAATTTATCGGAAATCTTCTGCGACACGGGTGGCCGGGAAACGTATTGTCCAGCGCTCTTTCTTGCCGGCAAAGAACCTAGCCAAGCAGGTCATGCATTCTGCGCCAAAAGCGGATGGTCAGTGATCACTCCGTCCACGCCCAGTTCCCGGCAATAGTCATGCTCGATTTTCGTCATCGGCCCATAAACAAAATTGCGAAATCCATCCATGGCTGTCTGCTTCAGCAGGATATCGTCCAAAACATCGTAATCCCACACAATATGGTTGACCCGGGGATTTCCGTCACGGTTAAAGTCCACCAGTAAGGAATCAAGCGTCCGTGGCCGATGGCCGACTAGCAGGCCGCAGTTGACCTTAAGAGAGGATGCGCAGCGGGCCAAAAGATCGTGGCGGAAGGAGGTGACGATAATGCGGTGGCCAGCCTGATGCTTTTCGAGGACCCTTATTACCGAAGGTAATGCATTCGCAGCCTTGATCTCGACATTCCACAGGATGCCGGGAAACTGCTCCAGCGCTTCATCCAGAGTCGGTACCTCGTGCCCCACGGCTTGTTCGATTTCCCTGCGGGCAAGATCGGCCACCGCTTGTCCAGAGCCAATAACACGGTCATGGATCAGTACCGGCAAACCATCGAGACTGATGCGCACATCGGTTTCAATACCGTTTACGCCCACCGCCACCGCTGCTTCGAAAGCCGCCATGGTATTTTCAGGAACCACACTATGTTCTCCGCGGTGGGCGATCACCAGCATGATTTATTCCAGACCAGTTCATTAAACGTGTTGAGCATTTCGATATCTTCTCTCGTTTCCTTCACCGGCATCCCGATAAACCCGATTGGTGCGCATCAACTTCCCGGCTTTACCTATGCCACTTTTAGCATCCATTAGGAAGCTTACCGGGACCTTGAATCTATGGATACGTCCTGCGATTATAGAGGGATGCACTCAAGTTCATGCCAATAAATTTCCTCAATGCTTCCACCCATTCCTCACGCATAAAAATGAATCCATTGTTGTGACCACCCTGCAGTTCCAGAAAATGTTTGGGGCCCCGTACAGCCTGGTACAGAGCCCGCCCATGCGCGAATGGCACAAGTTCATCCTGCGGACTATGCGCGACAAACACCGGGCATGTAACGGCCTGCAAATAGCCAATCGTGTTGTATTCGAAACGAGACAGCAGGCGTACCGGCAGAAAGGGATACATTTTTGCTGCCATGTCGGGTATGGAGGTAAAGACGGAAGCCAACACCAACAACGCGGGCTTTTCTTGCGTTGCAAGCCACGCTGCTATCGCGCCGCCAAGCGATTCGCCGAACAGCACAATACTGGCGGGTGGAATTCCTTTTTTCTCGGTAAGATAACGCCATGCCACCTGAGCATCAAGATAAGTTCCTGACTCTGAAGGCGACCCGCTACTCTCGCCGTAGCCGCGATAATCGAAAATAAATGTGTTGTAGCCGAGACGGTAAAACATCAGCAGGTATTCCATGCGATGAGAAATGTTGCCGGCATTACCGTGAAAAAACAGTATCGTCCCCGTTGCGACCGGAGCGGGCACAAACCACCCGCGTAAAGTTTCGCCGTCGGTGGTGGATATTTCCACCGCCTCGTACGAAAATCCCAGATCACTGGGCGTTCCGACGACGCTCCTCCCGGATTCCGGATAATAGATAAGATGTGACTGCGCGAAAAATATCACCATTGCCAATGCAGCATAGGCAACCGCAATCATAATGACTAAATTAAACAGCATGCGCATGGGTGTAAATTGCGTAATCTCTCGGCGTCGCAGTTATAATAACCATTTTTCAGCCGCCAATAACAGGAACTTGAATGAACCTCGACCGGGTAAATTCTGGCAGTGACGTGCCAAGCGATTTCAACGTCATCATAGAAATACCTATGAACGCCGACCCCATCAAGTACGAAGTGGATAAGGAAACCGGCGCGATGTTTGTGGATCGTTTCATGTCTACGTCAATGCACTATCCGTGTAACTACGGTTACATTCCCCATACGCTGTCGAAAGATGGAGATCCCGTAGATGTGCTGGTAATTTCGCCAGTGCCACTCATTTCCGGCGTAGTCGTGCGCTGCAGGCCACTAGGCATGTTGAAAATGACCGACGAAGCCGGTGAAGATGCCAAGGTATTGGCCGTACCCATTGATAAGCTATGCGGTCTCTACCGCAAAAAAAAATCCTACGATGATTTACCTGAACTGGTGCTTTCGCAAATCGCACACTTCTTCGCCCACTATAAAGACCTGGAAGTAGGCAAATGGGTCAAAATAAATGGCTGGGTTGGCGTCAAGGAAGCCAAGGTGGAAATCATGAGCGGGGTCAAGCGCTATAAATCGGCCAAAAAGAAACCGATGTTCTAAAGCACTGGTGGCAAATCCAGCCCGGATGCAGGCGATCGCAATACAGAAAGGTGTTGGAATTCGGGGCGTGGCATACCTGAGTCAAAGTATGCTGAAAGCGGTTCGCGATGCGGCGAATAAGGCGGATTGGGATCTGACCGCTTAACGCCAAAAAAGAAAGCATGTCTTGACTGACTTTTGATAATAAATCCAGGCGTGATAGAACAATTTGAACACAGTGATATACAAATGTTCGTCGGGTACTGTGAGCGAACAAGAAGATGAGCTGGCTTGAACCTATTGAATTGGATGGAGCGATTATCACGCTTGTTCCCCTGGAGATCGATCACGTCAAGCCTTTAAAGGCTGCAGTAATGGACGGAGAGTTCTGGAAACTCTGGTTTGCAAGGGTACCCTCGCCAGAGCAAATGGAACGCTATGTGATTCACGCTGTTGAAGATGCAAAGAAAGGAAATATCGCATTTGCTGTCAGGCTCAATAAAACAAACAGGATTGTTGGCACAACCCGTTTTTATAATGTTGACGAGTTAAACAAAAGACCGATGCTGGGCTACACTTGGTATGCAGGATCAGCGTGTAAAACGGGTGTGAATAGCGAAAGCAAGCTATTGTTGCTTCAATATGTTTTTGAGAAGAAAGAAGCCATCGCGGTAGAATTCAGAACACATTATTTTAATCAGATCTCCAGAACCTCAATCGAAAGACTGGGCGCCAGACAGGATGGGGTTTTACGCAGCCACCAGAAAATGCCTGATGGTTCAATTCGTGATACCGTTGTCTATTCAATACTTCAGCATGAGTGGCCAGCGGTAAAAAACAACCTGCTAAGCAAGCTTTCAAGCAACTGTCACACCGCTCCGGAATAATTACTCCCCTAGGCGCTGCCGTATTGCCGCCTGCATTAAGCTGAAATTAACCCGATCCCAGGAACTTTGAGAATGAGGAAATCATCAGAATTCACTGATGTAATGAAATTAGCGGCTTGCCGCTGATACGAATTCAGAATTCAGGGGAATAACATGAGCGCTGATGACTACCAGGAATGGTTTATGAATCGCCGAAAAATATTGACCTTACTCGGGGCGACCGGAATAAATATGCTTGCCGGATGCTCATCGGGCGATTCCGGCGGCAAGGAAGCGAATAGAAAAATACTCTCGTGTATTGTCACGCCTCATCAAACTGAAGGGCCTTATTTTGTGGATGAGCACCTCCATCGCTCCGATATCCGCTCCGACCCCTCTGATGGCTCGATAAAAGAAGGGTTGTTGCTCGCACTCGAGATTCGCGTTTTTGCGGCCGGCACGGGTAGTGGGGCCGATTGCAAACCGATTGCTGGCGCTTTTGTGGATATCTGGCATTGTGATGCTCAAGGGATCTATTCAGACGTTATGGATAGCCATTTTAATACGGTCGGGAAAAAATTCTTGCGCGGTTATCAGGTGACCGATAAAAACGGCAGCGTGCGATTTATCAGTATTTATCCTGGCTGGTATCCCGGCAGAACTGTTCATATTCATTTCAAGGTCCGTACCGATTCAAAATATATGCAGGCCCACGAGTTTACATCGCAATTCTACTTCGATGATTCGATTACGGATCAGGTGTATGCACAACACCAGCCATATACCAGAAGCGGATCCCACCTGCAGAGAACGAGAAATGAAGGCGACAGCATATTCCGCGAGGGAGGGAACCATCTAATGCTTAAGCTCGTCGAGACGGGTGAGGGTTATGCTGCGACTTTCGATGTCGGGCTTGAGATGGCCTGAGTAGTTAGCGCCATTTCCAGATTCAGACAAGCTTGAACTCGGACCTCAGGCGGCTCGAACCCCGCTGACTCAACGATGTCTGTATCGCATCATCCGCTGTTTCCACAAAAACGAATTTCAACGTAGCCACGCGTCATCCCGATCAAGCTCAATGTTCTCACGATCCGATCTATAGAGAAGAGGCATACTAACCGAGCGCTCTATCGGAGCATTGCGTGCCCGACCCGGACCTCATACAATTCATAAATAGGTATGTATGCTACGGCTATTGGACGAAATCCGTCCGCCACGCTCTCTTACATCAGGAACCTCCATTGAAAACCAAGGCAACCGCCGAAGAACTACTCTCCCGCATCCCAGGCCCTGTCACTGCTGAGTGCCCTATGGGTGAGCGATTCGCCGTTGCTCTCGCTCATGGCTCAATGTCGGTTGAGTATTACGCCTCTGTCGACCACGACCCGCAAACTCCGCACGAACAGGATGAAGTCTATTTCATCCATCGGGGAACAGGTGAACTTGTCACTAATGGGGATCGCTATTCGTTCAAGGCCGGTGATTGCCTTTTCGTGGCGGCTAACGTTGTACACCAGTTCGAGAACTTCTCCAGTGACTTGGAAACATGGGTAGTATTCTGGGGGCCCAAAGGTGGCGAGAGGAGTAGAGATAAGTAACGAGACCCCATAATCCCCGCCCCCATAATTCTCAGACACTCGGGTATAAATTAGCTAACAACGAGAAGCCGGAAGCTGATCGTCTCCGACTACGGGGGCGTATGGCGAAGCGTTTGGGCTTTGCGCAAGCGGCCATGCACTCACGGCGCTTTACCACAAAAATATATAGAAACAAATGTTGGCAGCACGCTTTATAGGGGTATACAATCTAAGCGTCATGAACAAGCGCCGCCATATCTATTCCGTCATGTTTGTATTATTTGTCTGCATGCTGACAAATGCATTCAGCTGGGCGTTTAATGGCGAGGTATTTGCCCATGAGCTTGATCATGAACATCATGTTCTTTCTCTTGACCCGGCGGCGCATCTTGAGGCACATCAACATGCAGCCATCAACGATGCTGGTCATCTCGATGCAGCCACCCACCTCTGCCTCCATGCGGCGGGGCAATACCAGCCCCTTTTCTTTATCTCCCCGCCATTTGTACCCGCTTCCGTTGGCGTGGAAGCTTTAATTGTATTTGTTCCCGTCACCGTTCCCGAATCCATTCCTGATTCACCTCTGCATCCTCCACGAAACAACTTCGCAAGCTAAATCTTCAAGTCCCGCGGGGTGATCCTTGACATTGCCTGGGTTGCCCAGGGCAAGCCAGAGTCGCCTGAAGTACGTCACAGCGTAACATCAGACATCATCCACCGCGCACTTGCTGCATTCTCTCCGGCATATCACCGGTTTGGCTCATTGCAATGCCAATTGCTCAGCTGATTGGACAATTGATTGCGTTGCATAACACTTGCGGAGACTTCAATGAATTTTAACGCATCGTCTACGGCGCTCCGCTATCTGGTGTCGGCGGGTTCGCTTATTGTTGCGCTCGGCTGCCCGTCCGCGGCCGTTGCCGTGAATACTTTTTCCGGTCCATTGCCGCCCAGGAGCCTGGATTATTCCGCTCAATCCGTGCCCGAGGAGAAGAAAGATCTCACATTGCGCGACGCTGCGTTTCTCACGCTGCAGCGTAATCCCGAACTGGCGGCTTTCGCCAAGGAAATGGGCGCACTTGAAGGAGCAACCCTTCAAGCCGGTCTGCTGCCCAACCCCGAGTTGTCCGTAAACGTAGAGAATATAGGAAATGTCCAGGCGCTCACAGGCGATATCAACTCTCAAAAGTCAGTCAACCAGGAAGTTGTCCAGCAAATCACGACTATTCGTCTTTATCAGCTGATTGAGCTCGGTGGAAAACGTGCCGCGCGCATTAGCGCTGCGTCGCTGAGTGAAGAACTGGCCAGTCAGGATTACGAGGTCAGGCAGGTGGAACTCATTGCCCGGGTGGCAAATATATTTACCGAAGTGCTTGCCGGGCAGGAACGTCTGCGGCTTGCTGAAGAAAGTCAGCAACTGGCGCAAAGGGTAGTACGCGCAGTGGCAAAGCGCGTTCAGGCCGGCAAGGTGCCTCCTATTGAGGAAACCAGGGCCGGAGTGGCATTTTCCACCACGCGAATTGAGCTGGAGCAGGCACAACGCGAACTCGCGTCGGCGCGCAAGCGGCTGACTCTGCTATGGGGTAACGCGTCACCACAATTCAACAAGGCGCTTGGAGACCTGGAATCGTCAGTTACACTGCCGGATTTCGAGGCGCTTGCGAAACGTGTTCTCGCCAGCCCCACGGCGCTGCGCGCCATGAAAAATATAGAACAGCGCAAAGCGCTACTGGACGTGGAACAGACTCGGCGCATACCGAACCTCACCTTCAATGCCGGCGTGGTTCACCACGCACTGCTCGGCGGCAATACCGCTGTCGCTGCCGTGATGGTACCGCTGCCCCTGTTTGACCGCAATCAGGGCAATATCCGGCAAGCCCATCAACGCGTAGACAAGGCCATTGACGAGCAGGCAGCCACCGAGTTGCGGCTTAAAACCGAGCTTGCGCAGGCCTACGAGGCATTGTCGGCCGCTCAGCGGGAAACCGGCATATTGCGCGACGAGATCCTCCCTGCTGCCAGGAGCGCTTTCGAAGTCACCAACAAAGGCTATGAATTGGGCAAGTTCGGCTTTCTCGAAGTGCTGGATGCACAGCGCACCCTATTTCAGAATCAGGTCTTGTATGTACGCGCACTCACGAACTATCAGCGCCTGATCAATGAGATTGAACGCCTGATCGCAGCACCTATCGATGGAGCGATAAATCCTATTGTTATTAACAGTAATGGCGCAAACGCGGGTTTAAGGAGCAGATTGTGAATAAACGCAAAATGATCCCGATAGTCGTTGTTATCGCAATTGGAATCGTATTGGGTGGATTAATTCTTGCTTGGGATAAGCCAGGGGCAGCGCATGAAGATCACGCTAAGACCGCCCACGACCCGCATGATCATCATGACGAAGATACCCCGGCAACCCCGGAAAAAAATGCGGAACACGAACCCGCTAAAGGCCCAAAAGGAGGCAAACTGTTTACCAAGGACGGCTTCGGGATAGAAGTTACCATTTTCGAAAAAGGCGTGCCACCCCAGTTGCGGCTTTATCTCTACGAGCACAGCAAACCCCTGCCCCCTGTCGCCGCTAGGGTTAGCATCACGCTTTCGCGGCTCGGCACACCGGCACAAGTATTTAATTTCACGCCCGAAGCCGGCTATCTGCTCGGCGATCAGGTTGTGGAAGAGCCGCATTCATTCGATATGGCGATTGCCGCAGAACGTAACGGCAAAACTTTTCGCTGGGGTTACAGCCAGATCGAAGCACGCGTAGAAATGCTGGATGAAATGCTGAAGAGTATCGGCATCGAAATACGCACGGCTGGACCGGCTACGGTAAGACCTACACTCAAGCTGCCGGGCGAGATCGTCTTCGACGAACACACTATTGTACAAGTCGTGCCGCGTCTACCAGGCATCATAACCGCCGTCTATCGCCATCATGGCCAGCATGTAGAGAAAGGTGAGGTGCTTGCAGTCATTGAAAGTCAGGTGCTGGCTGAAATGCGCGCACAATTCCTCGCAGCGCGGAAACGAGCGGGCCTTGCGCGCGTCACCTTTGAACGTGAGAAGCAATTATGGGAAGAAAAGATCTCCGCCAAGCAGGATTATCTCGCTGCGCAGCAACTCTTGACTGAAGCCGAAATCGCCTCTGATCTTGCCTTAGCCAAGTTGCGCACGCTTGGAGTGCCGGCTGAGGCAATTCACCAAAGGGGTAACCTGGCCCGATATGACATCCGCGCACCGATTTCCGGACTTATCACCGCTAAAGCCATCGCCCAGGGCCAGACGCTGAAGGAAGATGCGGCTATCTTTACTATAGCCGATGTATCGTCAGTATGGGCACAAGTCACCGTCTATGCGAAAGATCTGGAGGTGCTTAAGCTCGGGGAAAAAGCCACCATAAGATCGACCGCAATCGATGTCGAAGGCGAAGGCGTCATCTCTTATATCAGTGCGCTCATTGGCGTCCAGACCCGCAGTGCCACAGCACGGGTTGTGCTGGATAACAAGGAAGGCCATTGGCTCCCCGGTATGTTCGTCACCGCAGAACTGGTAACGGAAGAAACGCAGGTACCCGTCGCCGTCTCGGTGGATGCCATCCAGACACTGCATGACTGGTCAGTGGCGTTCGGCCGTTACGGCAATTACCTTGAGGCTCGCCCCCTGAAACTTGGCCGCAGCGATGGCAAGATGGTTGAAGTGCTCACAGGACTTTCCGCAGGAGAACAGTACGCGGCGGGTAACAGTTTTGCCATCAAGGCTGAGTTGGGCAAATTGGGTGCAAGTCATGGCCATTAAGGCGGACAACCCTGAGAGAACTGAGGAACAGGCCGAACAATCCGAAGAAACCAACCGGGCAAACGGCATGATTGAACGTATCCTGCGAATTTCCATACATCAGCGCGGGCTCGTTCTGATAGCGGTACTAGGAATGGCCATGCTTGGAATCTACAGCTACCAGAAGCTGCCCATTGACGCCGTGCCGGACATTACCAATGTACAGGTACAAATAAATACCCTGGCACCAGGTTATTCGCCGGTGGAAGCGGAGCAGCGCGTGACCTTTCCGATTGAGACGGTTATGGCCGGGATTCCCCACCTCCACCATACTCGCTCCATTTCGCGTTATGGGCTATCGCAGGTAACGGTGATTTTTGATGACGGCACGGATATCTACTTCGCCCGCCAATTGGTAAACCAGCGGATTCAGGATGCAAAAGGCAAGTTGCCTGTCGGTATCGTACCCACTATGGGACCGATCTCTACCGGTCTGGGCGAGATCTTCATGTGGACCGTCGACGCCCTGGAAGGCGCGCGGAAAGCGGATGACACAGCCTATAACACGACTGATTTGCGTGAAATTCAGGACTGGATCATCAGGCCCCAGATGCGTACGGTTAAGGGTATTACCGAGGTCAATGCGATCGGCGGCTTCGTCAAGCAGTTCCACGTCACGCCTTACCCTGAAAAATTGATCTCTTTTGGATTGACCTTGCAAGATGTGGTCCTCGCCCTGGAGCGCAACAATCTACTTGTCGGCGCGGGCTATATCGAAAAAGGCGGCGAACAGAACCTGGTTCGAGTGCCCGGACAGGTGATGAACCTCGACGAAATTAGCGACATTATTTTGGGCAATCGCCAAGGAGTGCCGATGCGCGTCAGGGACGTCGCCGATGTGATTATCGGCAAGGAGCTACGCACGGGTGCAGCCACGCAGAATGGTGAAGAGGTGGTGCTGGGCACGGCGCTGATGCTGATCGGCGAAAATAGCCGAACTGTCTCGCGCGCGGCCGCCAAAAAACTGGCGGAGATCAATCGCAATCTACCGGAGGGCGTGGTTGCGACCCCGGTTTATGACCGTACCGACCTGGTAGACAAAACTATTCGCACCGTCGCGACCAATTTGTTTGAGGGTGCTGCCCTGGTTATTGTGGTGCTGTTTCTATTCCTTGGCAATTTGCGCGCAGCGCTGATCACCGCGCTCGTTATTCCACTATCGATGTTGTTTACCTTCAGCGGCATGGTGGCTAACCATGTCAGCGCCAATCTGATGAGCTTGGGGGCGCTTGATTTCGGTCTCATTGTGGACGGTGCCATTGTCATTGTCGAAAACAGCATCCGGCGTCTGTCCCAAGAGCAGGCACGGCTGGAAAGAATATTAACCCCTGCGGAGCGTTTTACAGTCGTCTTCGACGCATCCAGGGAGGCACGGCGCGTTCTTATCTATGGCGAACTGATTGTCATGGTGGTCTACCTGCCCGTCTTCGCACTCTCGGGAGTGGAAGGAAAGATGTTCCATCCCATGGCTTTCACGGTGGTGATCGCGTTGGTAGGGGCCATGATTCTTTCGGTAACATTCGTTCCGGCAGCGATTGCACTTTTTCTTTCTGGCAAGGTGGCAGAAAAAGAGAGCCCCGCAGTAGCCTGGGCAAGGAAAATTTATTTACCTGCGTTCGCCGCTGCAATGCGTAACAAAGCCCTGACAATTACGCTCGCGGTGGTGATCCTGGTGTTATCCGGGCTGCTGACTACACGGATGGGCAGCGAATTTGTACCTAGCCTCGACGAAGGAGATATCGCGCTGCATGCGATTCGTATTCCTGGCACGAGCCTGACAACGGCTATCGAAATGCAGAATGAACTGGAGAAAGCCATCAAGGCATTTCCCGAAGTGGACAGGGCTTTCGCCAAGATCGGGACCGCCGAAATCGCAACCGACCCGATGCCACCGAGCGTTGCGGACATCTTCGTCATTCTCAAGCCTCCATCGGAATGGGCAGGGACGCATCGTACCAAGGCAGAGCTGGTAGCCGCAATTGAAAAGGCCGTGCGACAAATACCGGGCAACAATTACGAGTTCACCCAACCGATACAAATGCGTTTCAATGAATTGCTATCGGGTGTGCGTGCAGATGTCGCCGTAAAAGTATTCGGCGACGACATGGATACCCTGCTTGCTGTAGGGGAGCAGATCGAGAAAGTTCTGGATACCATACCTGGTGCTGCGGACGTGAGGACGGAACAGCTCACCGGCTTACCTGTGCTTTCCATTCAAATGGATCGCGCAAAAATGGCACGCTATGGCTTGAACGCAATCGATGTGCAGGATGCTGTCGCTATCTCCGTCGGTGGAAGAACAAGTGGGCTTATTTATGAGGGAGACCGACGCTTCGAGCTGCAGGTCCGACTGCCGGAGCAATTGCGCGGCGATATCGAAGTACTCAAGCGTTTGCCTATCAGCCTCCCCGCTTCGAATACCGCTGCCGGCGGGTCGCCTCCCGCCCTGGCCGGTATAGCCGCTTACATTACATTGGGCGAAGTGGCAGACTTTGAACTGATCCAAGGGCCCAATCAGGTAAGCCGCGAAGATGGCAAACGCAGGGCAGTTGTTACCGCTAACGTGCGGGGTCGGGATCTTGGCTCCTTTGTCGAAGAGGCAGAAGCGCTTGTCGCGGAGAAAATACAGATCCCGCCCGGCTATTGGGTGACTTGGGGCGGACAATTCGAGCAGTTGATTTCAGCCGCACAGCGCCTCCAAATTGTGATCCCTGTGGCGCTTGGATTGATCTTAGTCCTACTTTATTCCATGTTCGGAAACTTTCGGGATGGGTTGCTGATGTTTACCGGAGTACCGTTTGCGCTCAGTGGCGGAGTATTGGCACTTTGGTTGCGCGACATCCCCTTGTCCATCTCTGCCGGGGTGGGATTTATCGCTTTGTCAGGGGTAGCGGTATTAAATGGCTTAGTCATGCTGGCCTATATCCGGGATCTACAAGCGCAGGGTATGACTCTTGATGATGCCATCCAGGATGGCGTACTCACCAGGCTGCGTCCGGTGCTCATGACGGCACTAGTGGCAGCTCTCGGATTCGTCCCCATGGCCCTTGCTACCGGAACAGGCGCTGAAGTACAGCGACCCCTCGCGACAGTAGTAATTGGAGGCATTCTTTCTTCCACCGCATTGACGCTGCTGGTATTGCCGGTGCTGTATCGGCTAGTCCATGGAAGGGATAAAATAATAGGCGCCAAGCTAAACCCGAATTGCCAGGATGATCAGTAACCTACATGCGATTCGCTACACCTTGCCGAGTTTTGCAACCTATGACAAGAATCATATCAAATTTATCAATCCTGCCACTGGACAAAACCTTGTGATGTCTAAAGTCTGCTCTCGTCGTCCAACTTTAAAAAGAATGAGATAAGAACTGGTGCCATCCACGTTTGACATTTTCGATGAATTTGCCGACGAAGCGGGACGGTCCGCGCATCTTACCGGCCCGTTCGCCGCCGCGTTTATGGCTAATGCCGCCGACCTGCTCGTCGAAGCACCGCAGATCGAGCATGTAGAGGTACGGGGCACCAAACTTCCGCATTGAGAATTTGCTGGAAACTGTATTTTCCTTGGAATATGGATAGACGTTCCGCGACTTTCCGGGGCATGCCCAAGCCTCTCTCTGAGCTTTCGGATGGATCAACTTCCCCAAAGGACCCGCCTCCTCCCGCTAAAAACGGTACGCCCCTCGTCGCTCGTGGATTTAGGTTAAAATATGTTCTTAACCATTCCTTACCACTCTTTTCATGAAGAAACCCCGCGTCCCGCATCGCACCAAATCTCCACGCGTGGTTCAAGAACTGTCCCGTCTGGCTGCAGGACTTGCCGCTTCGGGAAGCCGTATCGAGGATGCATTCTGGGAAAACCGGCTGGCCGCAAAGATACATGCGCAGTTGCGGACAGGCGACGATCAAAATCTGGAAGCCGCATTGGATCAGCTTTATGATACCGATCCGGCGGGCTATGGTGAATTCATTTATGCCATCGAGGCGGCGATCGAATGCAGTGTATTGACAAGAGAAGACCGTGTCTATGACGTGCTGATGTTTGCGGCGCCGGTTCTGACGTGGTCGCGCTTTTCGATTCCTTCGGGGCCGGTAACTGAACCGGTGCTCGCCAATCTGCGGGAGCAGCTGCAAACGCATGTGCTGGCAGCTGGAGTACAGTTCGTGCTGGCGGATTGTCTGTTCAGTCCCGATCAGTTGCCGCGCGGCTATCACCTTACTTATGAATTGGCCAGCAAGTTGTGGGCCGCAGCGGTGGCCGAAGTGCGGGACGTGCACATGAATCCGCATCAACTGGCTGAAACCGGGCGTTTTCTATCCGATACCCGCTACCTCCTGGGTGCGATTGCCGCCCCTCAGGGGAGAGCCATGTTCCGCTGGCAGGAGGTCAATGGAGCCAGCGATGACAAAAGTATAAGCACCCTGCCGGGGATAAAGTTTTCAAAACAGGAGATGCTGCCTGCATGGCAGGCCAAGGGAACCGAAGCCCTACGGCCGTTATTCCAGGGCTGTGCATTCGAATTGCTGATACCCGATGGCTTCTTTTCGGCATGGCGCATGGCGGATCGCCTTGCCCGTCCGTATTCCATGCATGCCACCGTCGATTTTCTACAATCCACTTTAAATATTTCGGCAAACAAGCTGCGCGCGGTAATCGCGCCCTTTTACGACCAGTGGCTGGAGGAATATCGCATAAGTTTTACCCTCAAGGATCGCGACGAAGTACTCTACGGCATTGTCTGGGCATTGGTAGGGGACGAGGATGAAAATACCGATACCGTGGCACAAATCGAGACAACGCTGCAGGAATGCGGAATAGCCCATACTACCTTGCTGGATAATCGTTTTCTGCTGGAGTATTGCGAAGAGTGTGGCGCGCCGCTATTTCCAAACCCGGAAGGCGAAGTAGTCCATGCTGAATTTCCCGAAGAGGGGGAAGCGTCGCCCGTACATTTACACTGAATCGTCCGGGATTGAATCAATCGCCAGCATTACCGCATTTAACAATTGCGTCAACTCCACCGCGAAACGGCGGACCGATAAATTATGGGCCGCTCCAATTCGCCGGGATTTGCTTACACGATCTATCCCCCGAAATTCAATAGCTTTTTCCAGGCGCAACCCCCATAATTGCTCCTTGGCCAACCGTAAACTGCATCATTCGACATTTATGAAATTTCTTTTTGATCTTTTTCCGGTTATCCTTTTTTTTATCACTTTCAAGATTTATGGAATCTACGCTGCCACTGCGGTAGCGATTGCTGCGACTTTCGCGCAAATCGGGTGGGTTTGGTTTCGTCACCGCAAGGTTGAAACCATGCTGTGGGTAAGCCTCGTCATCATCGTTATCTTCGGCAGCGCCACCCTAATATTGCAGGATGAGACTTTTATCAAGTGGAAACCGTCCGTACTCTACTGGCTCTTCGCTGGCGCATTGCTGCTGGCTCATGCGATTTTCAAGAAGAATCTGATCCGTGTCATGATGAAAGAGCAGATTTCGCTGCCAGAACCCATTTGGAGCCGCCTCAATGCGAGTTGGGCCGCATTTTTTGCTTTGATGGGGGGAGCCAATCTCTATGTGGCCTTCAATTACTCCACTGAAACCTGGGTCAATTTCAAGTTGTTCGGATTCATGGGGCTGATGTTGGCATTTGTCGTGTTGCAAGGGCTGATGCTGGGAAAGTATATGGAAGAAGACAAGGAGGATAAAGAGGCATGATGCTATACGCGATAAGCGGCGAAGACATTCCGGAAAGTCTGGAAAAACGTCTTGCAGTTCGCGCTGTGCATCTGGAGCGCATCAATGCATTGCAGAACGAGGGGCGCCTTATCCTGGCGGGCCCATATCCGGCGATTGATTGCCCGGATCCTGGTCCTGCGGGATTTTCGGGAAGTCTTATCGTGGCTGAGTTTGAGTCCCTCGAAGCAGCGCGCACTTGGGCGGAAACCGATCCCTATGCGACTTCCGGCGTGTATGCAAAGCTGACGATCAAGCCTTTCAAAAAAGTTATGCCATCGTAGGCTTGATCTTGAGTCCAGCGATTGACGCTCATTTCCGGCCTACACGAATGACTCCCATGATTCTTTGCCTGCTTGACCTTTCCAAGCCCGCTACAGCTACAACTAGGGATATGGAATATGAGCACCGTTGAATTGATCAGGCAGAAGCTTGCCGTTCTGGATCCGGAGGAGGTTGAAATCGTCGACGAAAGCGCCAGGCATGCGGGACATGAGGGTGCCAGGCACGGTGGCGGACACTATTTTCTTACTATTGTCTCACGCAAGTTCTTCGGCAAATCCACGCTGATCCGTCACCGTCTGGTCTATACAGCGTTGAGAGAGATGATGCATAAGGATATTCACGCGCTGAGCGTAAAAGCGTATACTCCCGAAGAAATTCGATCTAATTCAATCCACTGACAAGGAAATCCTATGCGTTTTATGAAATTTTCTCAATTGACGGTGCTTGGTATTTTCAGCCTGATCGCCGTAACAACCGCTCAAGCTCAATCTTCCTCAACCATGGCCAAGGTAAATGGGGTGGCAATTCCTCAATCGCGCCTGGAATTTATAGTTAAAGCGCGCGCCGCTCAAGGGCAGGCGGATAGTCCGGAAACCAGAAAAGCGCTGCGCGACGATCTCATAGCGGAGGAAGTGATAGCCCAGGATGCCCTGAAAAAAGGGCTCGACAAGGATCCCGATTTCACAGCCCAACTTGAAATTGCCCGCTTGACAGCGCTGGTCAGGGCATATCAGATTGATTACGTAAAAAACCATCCGGTCAGCGACGAAGAACTGCATAAAGAATATGATGCGTTGAAAAGCCAGATGGGAGACAAAGAATACAAGGCGCATCACATTCTGGTCGCTACCGAGGCGGAAGCCAAGGATGCCATTGCTCGTATCAAGAAAGGCGGCAAGTTTGACAAAATTGCCCAGGAAAAATCCCTGGATACCGGCAGCAAAAGCAAGGGCGGCGAGCTAGAATGGAGCCCTGCGGCAAGCTATGTCCAGCCTTTTGCCGAAGCTTTGACCAAGCTTACCAAAGGACAGCTTACCGAGCAGCCCGTAAAGACGCCCTTTGGTTGGCACGTAATTCGGTTGGATGATGTGCGGCCTTTGAAAATTCCGCCATTCGAGGAAATAAAGCAGAATTTGGCCCAGCGTGTATTACAGCGGCAATTTGCCACTTTTGTCGCCGACCTGCGCGCCAAAGCAAAAGTAGAGTAACTTCCAAATTGGAAGCTAAAAAAAGGCGATCGGTTTGATCGCCTTTTTTGCATCTTATGGATGCGGCGGCAAAGAAGCATTGTGTTATGCATGCCATGAATGACCGGGAATCATTGGCTTCATCGCGAAGCGATAACCCTGATAAATGAGCGGTCAACTGCCGGATTCGGGATTATGTAACAATCTGCATTCGCGGCGCCAAGGCACATAGCAACTCATAGCCCACCGTACCTGCCGACTGCGCCACCTCATCCACCGGTAATCCTTTTCCCCATAGCGTTACCGGGCTCCCTACCCCGGCGTCGTCAATTTCACCCAAATCTACATGCAGCATATCCATGGACACACGTCCGATAATACGCGTGCGCCTGCCATTCACCAGCACTGCCGTACCGGCAGGGGCATGGCGAGGATAGCCATCGGCATAGCCGCCCGCAACAATACCAACACGCATCGATTGATCCGTACGAAAGATGTGGCCATATCCGACACCTTCTCCCGGCTTCAGCGCTTGCACCGCGATGATCTTGCTGGTAACCGTCATTGCCGGATATAGATCGAGTTCCGCTGCAGTCTTGTCTGTAAACGGCGATGCGCCATAAAGCATGATGCCCGGTCGGACCCAATCGGCATGTGTTTCCGGATAGCGTAGAATAGCGGCGGAATTAGCCAGCGAGCGCGGCAGATTTCGTCCCCCGGCAACGGCATCGAAGCGTCGTAGCTGCGCAGCAACGCTTTCATTTCTACCAGGCTCATCGGCACGGGCAAAATGAGTCATGAGCGTAATCTGCCCGACGGCAGGATTGGCTTTTAAAGTTTCCAGCGCGACGGGAAATTGCTCCAGCGTAAAACCGAGGCGGTTCATGCCGGTATTGAGCTTCAGAAACACGTCCACCCTGCCTCGCGGCCGGTATGATGATAACATTGCCAGCTGCTCGTGATGGTGAATCACAGTGCTCAAATGATATTGCTCGATCCACGCCAATTCCTCCATGGCGAAAAAACCTTCGAGCAGTAAAATGGTCTGGCGATAGCCTGCTTCCCGCAAACGAACTGCGGCATCCATTTCAAGCATCGCAAAACCATCTGCGCGCTCCAACGCCTCGGCAGCGCGCAGCAATCCATGCCCATAAGCATCGGCCTTGACGACTGCCATTACACGCGAGCGGCGAGCATGGCCGCGAACTACGGATAAATTATGCTCGAGCGCGGAAAGATCGATCAGTGCCTGAATGGGACGCGACATCAGCGTTCAGAGCGTAAGGAAAACATTAGTGATGCCGAACCCGGACGGTTTCAATTGGTGGCATAAGCCATTTCATGGTATAAACTTTCTCGCCAAAATAACCCTGGATGACCTTGTATAATCGCACGCTTATGATGAGAAAGTTTTTGGAGAGACAATAGCGTGAAACGCGGATTTTATACCATTATGGCGGCGCAGTTTTTTTCTTCGCTGGCAGACAATGCGCTGCTGGTCGTCGCTATTGCGCTTCTGGTAGAACTGCATGCACCCGCCTACCTAACTCCCATGCTCAAGTTTGTATTTGTTTTATTCTATGTGATTCTTGCTCCTTTTGTCGGTGCCTTTGCCGATTCCATGGCCAAGGGACGGGTAATGTTCATTAGCAACACCATCAAGATCCTGGGCTGCAGCCTGCTTTTCCTGGCTGTGCATCAATATTTTGCCCTCGCCGCCTATGCGGTCGTCGGGCTTGGAGCGGCCGCTTATTCTCCCGCAAAATATGGCATTCTTACCGAACTGCTTCCGCCCGAAAAACTGGTTATCGCCAATGGCTGGATTGAAGGTTTAACGGTGGCTTCCATCGTACTGGGTACGGTGTTGGGAGGGCTGCTGATAACACCCTCCGTCTCTGCAATGTTTCTGGGATTCGATTTTCCCCTCATAGATACGGGCGTGGATACCATTCCGGAAGCAGGGATTCTTTTTATCGCCATTTTTTACACTACGGCCGCCATCTTCAATTTATATATTCCCAATACCGGCGTCGATCACCGCGTTCTCAAAAAAAATCCCATATTCCTGGCGCACGAGTTCGCGCACTGTATGAAACTGCTATGGAAGGACAAGCTCGGGCAGATTTCGCTCGCCGTAACCACGCTGTTCTGGGGTGCTGGCGCAACGCTGCAATTCATCGTATTGAAATGGGCGGATGCGGCACTCGGCTACCCGTTAAACAAAGCTGCGCAGTTGCAAGGCGTGGTTGCCGTCGGCATTGCGGTAGGTGCCGTTGTGGCGGCACGATTGGTATCGCTACGACAGTCGGTAAAAGTAATTCCTCTCGGTATCGCCATGGGTGTCGTGGTAATGGCCATGATTCTGGCGCGGGAGTTGTGGATCGCGATCGTACTGCTCATGCTGATAGGCGGCCTGGCAGGATTTTTCGTGGTCCCGATGAATGCGCTGCTGCAACACCGTGGGCACATCCTTATGGGAGCAGGCCATTCCATTGCGGTACAGAATTTCAACGAAAACCTGAGTATTCTCACCATGCTGGGAGTATATGCGATACTGGTAAGCTTCGAGGTGCATGTTTACACAGTTATTGTTCTGTTCGGCCTGTTTGTAGCGGTGATCATGGCGCTGATTCGTCAATGGCATCTGCACAACCAGAGCATTGAAGATTCCCTCCATCTGATCGGGGCTCATAAGGGACATTAGCGGTATCGCAGATAACACTACAAAATAACCGGTGTATCGGGTAGCTCATTCTCTTTGCCCTCGCGCTCCCGCTCTGCCAGGAAATGTTTCTGCAAATGGCTACCGACAGCGCTGATTCCGGCAATTACCCCTGATTCAAAATGGCCCTGACGAAAAGCAGCCTCCATTTCGCGGCAGATTCTTTCCCACTCCTCACTGCCGACCCTGACATTAATTCCGCGGTCTGCAATGATTTCAACATCACGATCTGCGAGCAGTAGGTATATCAACACGCCGTTGTTATGCTCAGTGTCCCACACCCGCAGTTGGGAAAATACCTCCACCGCCCGGTCTCGCGCTAACTGATCCCTAAGCAGCGGCAGCGTATTCAATGCAGCCTCAACCGCAAAGCGGACCTCGCCCTCGTGGCTCATTTCCGACTGTTTGATGGCATGTTCGATAGCTGCCAGTGAGGAAGCGGGAAATATGCGCCGCACCGCCAGATGCCCAGTGAAAAGATGCCGCAGTATGCGTGAAAAATTCACTTACCATCTCCCCGACGCACCACCGCCGCCAAACCCACCGCCACCTCCACTGAAACCACCGCCACCCCCAAAACCACCCCCTCTACCTCCGCCGAATCCGCCACCAGGCCAACTACCCGGGCCTCCTCTGGTAATTCCCCCGGCTGCATTTCCGAACAAGCTCAAGAAAAATAAAAAAACCGCAATAATGATGGCAAAGATTATCGAAGAAAAAACCACCCAGCCCAGAAACCCTACGGCAACGCTCATCACGCTGGCGCCAATGAAGCGACCAAGAAGGGATTGCAATATCTTGCCCAACACGATAAATCCTATGAAAATCGGAATAATATTGTCCAGAACGGCACCCGCCCCCGCGGAGCCGCCAGTGCCATGCCTTATCTGCGGTGGCGGCAGCGGCTCTCCCACTATCACGGCCATCATTCGCTCCACGCCCGCATTAATGCCCCCGGCAAAATCGCCCTGCTTGAACTTGGGAACAATTATTTCATCGACAATACGTTTGGCTATGGCATCTGGCAGTGCGCCTTCCAGACCATAACCTACTTCTATGCGCACTGTCCTGTCCTGCTTCGCAATTATCAGTAAGGCGCCATCATCAACACGCTTTCGGCCAAGCTTCCAGGCATCCACGACACGGATCGAATACTGTTCGATGGTTTCCGGCTGAGTCGTAAGAACGATCAGCACCGCAATCTGGCTGCCTTTTTTCGCCTCAAACGCCGCCAGCTTCTGTTCTAGCTGCACGGCCTCGCTCGCGGAAAGCGTTCCCGTAAGATCGGTCATCCTGGACTGGAGTGGCGGAACCGCTACTTCCGCCGCCGATAAAGAGACGGAAATAAACAGTGCAATAAGTGCGAGGGTCTTCCCCCAGGTTTGCATCATAAAAAATCAGTCAGGACGCAATCTCTATTTTCCCGCTGGCGAGGGCTCCCCGAAATCCACTTTAGGCGCGATGGAAATTTCTTTCTCGTTCTCGACAGCAAAGCTGGGTTTAACCTGGAAGCCCATTACCATGGCGGTAAGATTGCTGGGGAACGACCTCACTACTATGTTATATTCCTGGACCGCCTTGATATAACGGTTGCGCGCTACGGTGATGCGGTTTTCGGTACCTTCCAGTTGCGCCTGCAATTCACGGAAATTAGCATCGGATTTAAGCTGCGGATAATTCTCTGCCACCACGAGCAAGCGCGACAGGGCGCTCGTCAGTTCTCCTTGTGCGCTCTGGAATCTGGCAAATGCTTCCGGATTATTGATCAGTTCCGGCGTAGCCTGAATGCTGCCCACTCTGGAACGCGCATTTGTCACTCCCAGCAGCACGTCTTTCTCCTGCGCGGCAAAACCCTTTACCGTGTTTACAAGGTTAGGCACCAGATCAGCGCGCCGCTGATATTGATTCAGAACTTCTGCCCAGCTCGCCTTGATCTGCTCATCGGTCGATTGCAGGGTATTGTAGCCGCAACCGCTCAAGGTGAATGTAAGAAACAACGTCAGGGACAACAGCAACTTATGCATGGCATTTTTCCTGGAAAAAATTTCGGGTATGAGGTAAATGGGGATTAAGTCCCTGATCGCAAGGGACCCTACGAATAAATTCCCCGCGCGGCACGACACTTATCCGGAGAGATTTTCCATTATGCTTCTGGCAAAACACAGATCCTCCCAAACCTTTGCTTTGTCAGCAAGCGTGCGTAGCAGATAGGCCGGATGATAGGTAACGATAACCGTGATGCCGGCATGCTCGTGCAGTCTGCCACGCAGGCTGGCGATCGTCGCATCGGTATGCAGCAGGTTTTGCGCAGCGACTTTCCCCAGCGCAATGATTAGTTTAGGTTTGATCAACACGATTTGCCGCGCAAGATACGGTTCGCACTGCTGTGCCTCTTCCGAGGTGGGGTTTCTGTTGCCTGGCGGACGGCATTTTACGATGTTTGCAATATAGACATTCCGGCCACGCTTCAGATCGATTGCAGCCAGGATGTTATCCAGCAGCTTACCGGATGCCCCGACAAAAGGCTCTCCCCTGGCATCCTCTTCGACACCGGGACCTTCGCCTATATAAAGCCAATCGGCATTTCTGTCCCCTACACCGAATACCGTACGGGACCGAGACCGGCATAATGGACAGGCAATGCAGCCCGCCACGCTCTTCTCAAGCTGATCCCAACCCATCCGCGAGATTTCCGAAGATCGGTCTTCCGTCGCAACAATCTCGCGGCTAACCGTCCGCTCCGTGGATACTGCCTCCACAACGAGAGCCCGGTTGGGGACACCGGTCCCTTTAGCACGCCATAACGGCGTCAAACCCAGCTCTCTGAGTATTTCAACGCGCCGGGGCCGCCTTGAGTTGCCGGCTGCGGTCAAAAGGTCAGCTCCATCACTAATGAATCTTCCCGCCCTCCCATCGCGGGATAATAATCCCTGCGTTTGCCCACCTGCCTGAACCCGATTCGCTCATATAGCCGCGCAGCCACGTGATTGGATTCACGCACATCCAGAAACATCGACCGCGCGCGCTGCTCTTTGGCAATATGGATAAAATGCCGCAGCAATAGTTTTCCCCAACCCTTCCCCTGTGATTCGGCAGCAATGCTAAGGGTTAGCAAATGGGCTTCTTCCTGGCCAATTATCATCACTCCATAACCAAAAAGACGACTATCCTGCTCCAGCACCAGACAGTGATAACCGGAGTCGATCGAATCGCTAAAATTTCCACGCGTCCAGGGAAAGAGAAAAACCTCCCGTTCGATAGAGACCACCGCATCCAGATCTGTCAAAAGCATGCGCCTGATGCCGGGCATTTCCTGCAATTGGGCGTTCATCGTTCCTTTTCTTTCAAAGCTACCTTGTTACGGATATAAAGCGGCACCGCATTAGCGGGATCGATGCCGAGTCCCTTTGCAAACAGGGGTGCAGCCAGCGGAGCCATGTCACGTGCACGCGGCCTGAGACCGCTAGTAATGCGCCCAAGACATCCCTCGTAGTGGGCACGTAACACCTCCTCATACACAGCGAAGCCACTGCCGCAACCCGTCCAATCGCATCCGCGCAGTGGGGGCGCATGTTGCGGCAAACAAAGAGTTGGCTCGCTCACCGGCCGCCATCCTTCCGCCACTCTTGTGTAAGCGGCATGATAAATCTCGTTGATGCGGGCATCAATCGCTGTAATGACATTACCGTTGCCGACTTGCTGCGCCAGCGCTTCCAGCGTGCAAACGCCTGTCACCGGCAGATCTGCCCCAAAAGCGAGTCCCTGTGCCACACCACAAGCAATGCGCAGGCCCGTGAAAGAGCCTGGTCCGGCACCAAAAGCAATTCCGTCCAATTGCACCAGTGTCAGTTCCGTTTCTGCCAGCATCCGTTGCAACATCGGCAAGACCAGTTCGGAATGCTGCTGTCCCGCAAGAACCTCCCGGCTCAGTATCTCGCCGTCCAGTGACAGTGCAATCGAACAATACTCGGTGGAAGTATCGAGAGCGAGAATTTTCAAGGAGCTGATTGAATGAATATCAAGGGCTATAATGGATTAAACTGATACTTTGCGGAGGGAAACTTATATTGAGAATTCATTGTCCATTAATTAGGGTGTTTTACGTTGTGTTACTTTACCACCATCTCAGGGAGGAGTCATGAGCATCACGTGGATACTCGTCGCAAACGCAAGTGCAGCCTATCTCTACGTAAATTACGGACCCAAAAAAGGCTTGCAGAAACTCAAAGAATTTAAGCATGATGCCAGCAGGGAAAAGGGGCAAGATCTGGTTTCCGACCGTCCCGGACATAACAAAAGCCACGGTAATGGTCGTGGCTCATACATACCCGCCACCGATCCAAGACAAAACCAAGCGCAGAACTTTGCTTTCCTGCTAGCCCGGGAACTCGAACACGGACGTACAACCAATAGTTACCAACGGCTGATACTGGTAATATCCGCTCCATTCATGGGACTCGTTAATGGCAGCCTGGGCAGCCATGTACGTACTCTGGTAAGCGACACTTTTGAAAAGGATTACACTAAGACCAGCGAAAAGAATCTGACACGGCACCTAGAAAGCTGCATTTATCTTTAGCGTGTTCATGCCGAAGAGTCTTTGAGTGAGCCGGAGGACTTGTTCGAATGTTCCTTTAAAGGCCAGCGGCCGATCGGGATATAAACCGATCCGTCGCTGGTCTGCTTCGATTTAACCAGCATCCATTCACGCGCCCGCCAAGCTATTGGCTCCCCCAACCGGGGGAGGGAATGGCAGGAAATCTTCCTTATCAACGTTATGTGCGGATTATAAGTTCGCCGCTCGATTGGAAATCCGGAAGCGGATAGCACGTCCTGCAATGCATTCACCAGATCCACAAGTTCCTGGGGAACCCCATGTATCGCCGCGTAAGCAATGCGGTTATGCTTCCAGTAGCGAATTTCTTCAATAACAATATCGAAAGCGCGCGGGGCGGAACCGCTCATCCCGTTAACTGCCTGATATAGCGCTTCCAGCTTGACGAGATCCACCTGTCCCACGAATACCAGCGTGAGGTGAATGTTTTCCGGCTCGGTTTTTCGCCCACCGCAGTGCGACTCTGCTTGTAGTCGTTCTGTCAGTACGGCGAGTTGCTTTTTTGCCGTATCGTCCGGCCATACGGCAAAAAAGACCCGGACGGTTTGTTCCCTGATCGCCGCTTCTCCTTCAGTTGCCTGTATCATCCAGTAGTGTAATCAGGCATACCGCTTCAGCCTCTATTCCCTCACCCCTGCCGACAGGACCCAAGCGCTCAGCAGTCTTGGCCTTGACGTTGACATCACCTGTCCGCATGCTGAGATCCTGCGCAATGTTGATAATCATTGCGGGAATGTGCGGCGACATTTTAGGTGCCTGGGCTATGATGGTGGCATCGATATTCGCTGCCTTGTAGCCATGCTTCTCCAACAGGCGGCAAACGTTTTGCAGCAACACGCGGCTGTCGATATTCTTGTAACGCGGGTCGGTGTCCGAGAAATGTCTGCCAATATCGCCCAGCGCCGCCGCACCCAGAAGCGCATCGCAGATCGCATGCAGCAATACGTCCGCGTCGGAGTGCCCGAGAAGGCCTTTCTCGTGAGGAATGGTCACGCCACCGATGATCAGCTTGCGACCCTCAACCAACTGGTGCACATCAAAACCCTGCCCGATTCTAAGCCTGCTCACTCTTTCCTCTTTCTCGTTTTATCTTCGGTGAATCTTAAAGCCGCTATAACTTATGGCGCTATCCTGAAACGACACCACTCAGGTATCTTTCAGTATCAATTCCGCCAAGGCAAGATCCTGAGGATAGGTGACTTTCAGATTACGTACGTCGCTTAAGACCAGTTTAGGATGCAGGCCCAGCGCCTCAATCGCCCCCGCGTCGTCGGTCGTGGCCACGCCTTCCGTCATGCTCAAGGCTTCCACCAGCAACTTATAACGAAACATCTGCGGCGTTTGCGCCTGCCATAAATTTTCCCGGGATTCGGTACGCTCAACCCGGTTGTTGGTATCGCCACGCTTCAACGTATCCGCCATGGGAACCGCGAGCAGCCCACCTATCTTATCTTCCGCTAAATCATCCATCAACTTCTCAAGTTGCGCCTCGCCTAAACAGGGCCTCGCCGCATCGTGCACCAGCACCCAGTCATCGTCGTCTATGGCAGACTTCTCGCGCGCCGCTTTCAGACCATTGAACACACTCGCAGCGCGCGTTTCCCCGCCGCAATCAAGCACGATCAGCTTGCCGGAAAATTCCGACCAGTCATGCCGCTCCCACTCTCTTTCTCTAGAGGCAAGCACCACAAATATGCCGGTAATCCGAGGTGAACCACATAGCCTTCTCAACGCATGGTAAATCATCGGCCTACCCGCCAATAGCAAATACTGCTTGGGCAACTCTTCCCCCATGCGCGAACCAGAACCGGCTGCGGGAATTAGCGCAAAAAATTTCGGCATTGCGTAACAAGACTAATTTGGAATGGATTCAGCGAAATCAATGAAAGGCAATATCTTTGCGACATGCAATTATCCCGATTACCCTGTTTATAAATTACAGAAAGTCAACTCGAACTCTACATCGTCTTCATATATCTTGGTTTTTTGCCTCGAGCCCGAAATAACAAATCGGATGTTGAGCGCATATTTGTTGGCGCTGATTTCCGGAACGCAAGGCACACCCTCTTTTACCTTCAGGCATAGCATATGCGCCACCCGCCCGGAACCCATCTGCTGATATACGCCACGGTGAGCCGTATGCCGGCAGGTTTTGCCGCTATTTCGAAGCAGATGCAGAACAATGCTAAAACCTTCCTCGAGCGGCAGCAGCGGTGCAAGCCACTCTTCAAGATCATTACGGCGCACCGCCGGAGCCAGATGCAACCAGTGGTGATAGGACGGCAAATCGAATTCGCATACACCCCCCGGTATTCCCATGCGCTGCTTGATGCTCATAAGCCATTCATTCTCACGCATGTGTTCCCCGATCTTCCCCGTCATATTCAGCATGTTGTGGGAGGCAGCCTGAATATTGCCCAATACTTCATTCAGCACACCTTCTGAAATATCCGGGCTTCTGCGCAGGGTTTCCAATGCCTGCTTTTGTCGTTCCAGTTCCTGCAATAATTCCGATTTCATATCGGCGCGGCTTGTTACATCAAGGATCTCGAACAGGGTAACAAGCGCAGAATGATGCTCAACAGCCTCGTCTTTAGCCGAAAAAAAGGCTACCTTATCAAACAGATCCTCAAGCCGCAGCAAGGTGCGAATGCGTTCGTTAAGCGGGTGTTCGTAGCAAATCACGATAGCAAACCAAAGGACGGACCAGATAAGACAGAATATCCGATATTGCCCTATGAAATATAATAATACAAATCAAAAATTGTTCGCTGCCCTGTCAACAGGGTAAGAAAATCAACGTTTGTTCGCCAGTACAGAGTATTTCCTGTGCAAAGCTTCTACCTGCCGCCGTAGATATGATACGTCCGCATCGTTGGCGATCACGTCATCTGCTTGCCGTAGCCGTTCCTCACATGAAACCTGTGCGGCCATGATGGCATGCACAGCCTGCTCATCCATCCCCGTGCGGGCAACCGTGCGCGCAATCTGCGCTTGTTTATCACAATCCACCACCAGGATGCGCTGGATCGTTTTACGATAGCCTCCTGCTTCCAGCAGCAATGGCACCACTATCAATCCATAAGGAGCGGCAAAAATTGCTGTGCGGCGAGCCACCTCAATGCGGATAAGAGGATGGAGGATCGCTTCGAGCTTTTGCCGCACGTGGTTGTCGGAAAATACGAGATTGCGCATTTCCTTCCGATTCAGCGCACCCTCGGCCGTGATGAATTTCTCGGTAAAAGCTTGCCGAATGGCAGGAATCGCGGCACCCTGGGGCTGGGTAAGCTCGTGTGCAATCACATCGGTATCGACAAGATCCGCGCCTAGGCTGGCAAAGAATTTCGCAGCAGTAGTTTTGCCACTGCCGATTCCGCCAGTTAAGCCGATTATCAAGGACATGGAGCAAGATACCTACAGCAATTCAAGATAGGCTCGATTAAGCTGATTTCCCCAGAACAGCGCGACGAAACCCCCGCCAACGAGATATGGCCCGAATGGAATGGGCACATGGCGTCCATGCTTTGCCATTACTATTAGCCCCACACCGGCAATAGTTCCCACTACGGAAGAAAACAGAATCACCAGCGGCAGCATTTGCCATCCCAGCCACGCTCCGATCACGGCAAACAATTTGAAATCGCCGTAACCCATGCCTTCCTTGCCAGTGACGAGCTTGAAACACCAGTATACCGACCACAGCGCTAGATAGCCTGCAATGGCACCAATGACCGCAGAACGAATATCGGTGAAGCCGTCATTCAGATTGATCAGCAATCCTCCCCATAGCAGGGGTAATGTGATGTCGTTAGGAAGCAGTTGAGTATCCATGTCAATGAATGCCAGCACTATCATTGCCCAAGCAAAGATCAACGCCAAAAACGTCCCGAGACCATAACCGAAATACCAGGCAATGAAACCGCTGATAAACCCGGTTAACATCTCGACAGCAGGATAGCGCGGAGAAATGGCTGCGCGGCATTGGGAGCATCGCCCCCTCAAAACCGCGTAGCTTACCAACGGGATATTTTCCAGCACCGTTATTTTATGCCCACAATGGGGACAGGCGGAACGAGGCGTGACGATATTGTAGGGCGGCATCACGTCTGGTCCCCCACACAAGCCGGCGCACTGCTGCCGCCATTCCCGCTCCAACATTTTCGGTAGACGGTAAATGACTACATTCAAAAAACTGCCCACCATCAGACCGACAATGGAGCAGATCGAAATAAAAAAAACCGGCGAGTTTTGCGATAGGGAACCAAATGTTTCCGGCATCAGAATTACTGCTCCATGTCCGCCCCCGCGGCCCCTGCAGCCTGCACCAGAATGGGGAATATGCGGACCACCTTGACCACCCGATCCTGAGTCTGGACGATTTCCATGGGGTAGCCGGCTATCTTCAAACTGGTACCAGCTTCTGGAATATCCTGGAAGTATTCCAGAATGAGGCCATTAAGCGTTTTCGGGCCACCCAAGGGTAGCCGCAGACCCAGCTTGCGGTTGAGATCCCTCAGCAAGGTACTGCCTTCCACTATCACACTTCCACCTTCCTGTTTTACGAATGTACCCGTTTGCGTGGGAGCGTGCGTGGTAAATTCGCCAATAATTTCTTCAATGATATCCTCAAGCGCCACCAGCCCCATCCATTCGCCATACTCGTCCACAATAAGGCCGACGCGCTCGCGGTTTTCCTGGAATAGCTGCAGTTGCGAATACAAGGGGGTGCCGGAAGGGATAAAGTAGGGTTCCCGCATGATTTTCTCGAGTATGGCGGCGGTGACCGCCCCGCTTCTCATCTGGTTCAGTACCTTGCGTACATGAATTATACCGATGACGTTATCAAGCTTTCCGCGATATACCGGCAAACGGGTATGATGACAAGTTAACAGCTGATTGTGGATAGCTTCATCTTCGTCGCCAAGATCGATGGCTTCGATCTGGCCACGAGGCACCATGACGTCGTCAACGGTCACGGTTTCCAGATCGAACAAATTGAGTAACATGCTCTGGTGCTTTTTACGGATAAAATGCCCTGCTTCCAGTACCAGGGTCTTGAGTTCTTCAAGGCTGATTTGCTGTGTAGTGTTATCCTCCTTGGGGTTCAGGCGCAGAATAATGAGCAGTGCCTGCACGAACAGATTGACGAACCACACCACCGGATAGAAAAGTTTCAACAATGGTGTCAGTACGTAGCTTGAGGCCAGCGCGATGCGTTCCGGGTAAGCCGCTGCGATCACCTTCGGTGTAATCTCGCTGAAAACCAGGATCGCAAAGGTCACACACACTGTTCCAATAAGCAGAGCCAGCTCGTTGTGTGCGAAAAAGTTGGAAATAATCACCGCCACCAGCGTCGCAGCGGCAGCATTCAGTAAATTATTGCCGAGCAGGATTACTCCCAGAAGCCTGTCGGTGTTCAGCAATAGCCGGGTGGTCAGGCGGGCGCCACGATGCCCCTCTTTGGCAAGATACTTCAACCGATAACGGTTGATCGCCATCATGCTGGTTTCGGAAAGGGAAAAAAATGCGGATAAAATCAACAAAACAACCAGCGCTATCAGCAGCATATACAGCGGCATGTCTTCCAATAGAAACGCCTCTACACAAATAGAAAAAATTCAGGACAGGAAGGGAAAGACTTTGTCAAAATATGAACTGAAGGTGTCGGTGCGCTTGCTTGTACCTGGAACCATCTGCGGTTAGCGCCGCAGTATCACTTCCAGTACGAATTTACTGCCCAGATACGCCAATATCAGAATAACAAATCCAGCCAATGTCCAGCGGATGGCAATACGTCCACGCCAGCCATAGAATTGCCTACCCGCCAGCAGTGCAGCGAAAACCCCCCAGGAAACGATGCCGAACAGCGTTTTATGCGTAAATTTGAGCGGCTGGCCGAATACCTCTTCCGAGAAAACGATACCGCTGATAAGTGTCAGCGTAAGCAGTATGAATCCCACCCAGATGACGCGGAACAATAATTCTTCCATTGCCAGAAGCGGAGGAAGATTGGATAGTACCGAAGGCATGGCCGGATGATGCAGGCGACGCTCGACCACTGCCATCAGCAACGCATGAAGTGCGGCTATGGTGAGCAAGCTGTATGCCAGCATGGCTATGGAGATATGCGCCTTAAAAGCGGGAAACTCGGTGTTCGCCAGCGGACGCAGCGAGGGAAACGCCAGGGGAAGCAGCACTGCCACTGACGCCACCGGTGCAACCAGGGTTTGCAATCCTTCCAGGCGATAAAAGAAACCCGACAGCCAATAAATCATGGCGGTGAGCCATACGATGGATGAAACTGCGCTACCCACGCCAAAATTTAATCCGGGGCCCGAGAATACCGATTGATAGAGCGTATAGCCGTGCAGCATCAGCGGTGCAAGAATGGCGTAACGTTCCCATCCTGGCGCTATAATGTCCTCATCCACGGATCGTGCTGGCGCATTCCATCTGGTGCGCCAGAAATGCCAACCGATCAGTCCATAAAGCAGGCAGGCGACAAGATAGGCTAAAATACCGGACATTGACATTGCGGATTAAAGCGGAATTCCGGATAGTCTACACCAATTTTTCTTGAGGGGCATTCAAGCATGTTTGACAATCTTACCAACCGGCTTTCCGGCGTCATCAAAACGCTGAGAGGCGAAGCGAGGCTGACTGAGTCCAACATCCAGGAAGCGTTGCGGGAAGTGCGCATGGCGTTGCTGGAAGCCGATGTGGCGTTGCCGGTAGTTAAAGAATTTATTGCACGCGTCAGGGAAAAAGCGGTCGGCCAGGAAGTGATAGGCAGCCTTTCGCCGGGGCAGGCGCTGGTAGGGGTAGTCCATCATGAACTGATTGCCCTTATGGGGGGGCAGAAGGCCGATATCAACCTGGCTGCCGTGCCACCCGCTGTCATTCTTATGGCGGGATTGCAGGGCGCTGGCAAAACCACCAGCAGCGGAAAGCTCGCCAAGTGGCTGATGGAACAGAAAAAGAAAAAAGTGTTATTGGTTTCCTGCGATACCTATCGTCCTGCTGCCATTCAACAACTGGAACTGCTGTCCAAGCAAACCAATGCGGACTTCTTTCCGGTTCAAGCGGGGCAGCAGCCCAAAGAAATTGCCGTCGCTGCGCTGGACTTCGCCCGACGGCATTTCCACGATGTAATGATTGTAGACACCGCCGGACGGTTGGCTATCGACCAAGCAATGATGGAGGAAATCAGGGAGCTGGAAACGCTGCTGAATCCTATCGAAATATTGTTCGTGGTAGACGCAATGCAAGGACAGGATGCAGTCAATACCGCCAAGGCGTTTGCCGAGGCGCTGCCTTTGACGGGGGTCATCCTCACCAAGCTCGACGGAGATGCCCGCGGCGGTGCTGCCCTATCGGTACTTCAAGTCACTGGCAAGCCGATTAAGTTTGCCGGGGTCGCGGAAAAGTTGACTGGATTGGAAGCATTCCATCCCGACCGCATGGCCTCGCGTATTCTCGGCATGGGCGATGTTCTTGGATTGATCGAGGAAGCGCAACGGGGTGTAGATCAGCACGAAGCCGAGAAACTGGCAAAAAAAATAAAATCGGGTAAGAGCTTCGACCTGAACGATTTTAAAATGCAGTTTCAACAAATGAGGAACATGGGCGGTATGAGCGCTATGATGGACAAACTGCCCGCTCAACTGACTCAAGCCGCGCAGAAGGTGAAAATAGACGACAAAGTCATGGGGCGCACCGAAGGCATCATCAATGCCATGACGCCACAGGAGCGCGTCAAACCAGAAATTCTGAAAGCGTCGCGTAAACGCCGTATTGCCACCGGAGCAGGTGTTACTGTACAGGAAGTCAATCGCCTGCTAGCTCAATTCGAACAAACACAGAAGATGATGAAAATGATGAACAAGGGAGGAATGGCCAAAATGATGCGAGGAATGAAGGGGATGCTTCCGGGAATGCGGTAATCTGCACCAGACAAGAATACGATATTAGGGCCTATTCTGCCGCCGGTACTTTTTCGAGCCCCCTGACTGGCGTCCCTACTTTTATATTTCTCGTTTTGAACCAGCCGAGATTCATTTCAAGCGCATATTTTGCCGCGCCAGCGGAACCATGCGCTGTTTGGGTGTTAGGCACCATATCGTCAATGTTGAGAATCACACCTTTCTCATCGAGAAAAGCCACGCTTAACGGAATATCCGTATTCATCATCCACATCCTATGATGCCCGATATAGGAAAACACAAACAACATCCCGCTGTTTTCACTCATGGACTGCCGGAACATCAATCCCTGTGATCGGGTGTCATCGGTATGCGCGACCTCGGCAAAAAGAGTATGGCCGGAAATCCTGAGCTGGCTTACCGGCATTTCTGCGCTGACCGGCGCGGACACGGACAGAAAAACAATAAAAAAAATCGCAAGGATACGCATCAGCATGAATCCGGCGGTTTTAGCAAACTGCTCACAAAGTTGAAGGCGCAATAGGAGGAAGTGTTTGCGAGTCATGGCCGCCCGACTTGAAATTTGATCAATTCCTCAATGTTTGCCGGTACTGCCAAAACCATTCGCGCCCCGGCGGCTCTGCTCGAAGTCATTTACCACGTTGAAACTCACTTGTAGCACCGGCACCACGACGAGTTGCGCGATACGCTCCAGAGGATTCAAGGGGAAAGGAATATGCCCGCGATTCCAGCATGACACGAATATCTGTCCCTGGTAATCGGAGTCGATAAGCCCGACCAGGTTTCCCAATACGATACCATGCTTGTGGCCGAGTCCGGAACGCGGAAGAACCATCGCGGCAAGTCCCGGATCGGCGAGATGGATGGCAATGCCGGTTGGAATAAGATTAGCTCCTCCAGGTTCGATAGTCATTACCTGTTCTATGCAGGCTCGTAAATCAAGACCGGCAGAGCCGGCAGTCGCGTAAGCGGGCAGTTGGTCTTTCAGGCGTGGATCAAGAATTTTAATATCAATTTTCATCATGACAATATGTTAAGGGATTTCTGAATCCCGTAGTTTTTTATACAGCGATGCAATATGTTTAATTAAGCGTCGCGCCTGCTCGATCTTTGGCGCTTCTGGGAGGTAATATTTGCCTTCGCTATCGAATAGGGTCAACGCGCTTTCCTCGGAACCGATGGCGTCCTGGGCCAGATTAGCAGCGAGCAGCGGCAGCTTCTTCCTGCGTCGTTTAGCGTCAGCATTTTCCTCCAGATTTTCGGTTTCTGCGGCAAAGCCCACACAAAAAGGTGGACGGGACAAATTCGCCACATAATCCAGAATATCGGGATTGGGTATAAATTCCAGCGTAATATTGCCATTCGTTTTTTTTGTTTTCTGCTTGCTGGCATTGGCGGCGCGGTAATCTGCTACCGCAGCAACACTTATAAAGATGTCGATACCGGAGATCTCGTTCTTTACGGCCGCCAGCATGTCCCGGGCACTCACCACGTTGACGAGCTTGGCCGTGGCAGGCGCTTCCAGGCAGACGGGACCCGAGATGAGTGTGACTTCCGCTCCCGCCTCGAGTGCCGCGCGAACTACTGCGTAGCCCATTTTCCCGGAACTCAGATTAGTGATTCCTCGCACCGCATCGATCGCTTCGTAGGTAGGGCCGGCAGTAATAAGTATGCGTTTGCCCTGCAACAGCCTGGGTTGAAAAAAAGCGTATACGTTTTCAGCGAGTTCATGTGCGTCCAGCATACGGCCCATGCCGGTTTCACCGCAGGCTTGGGCACCGCTGGCGGGACCGAGTATCGCCACCCCATCGCACCGAAGCGTAGAAAGATTGCGTTGAGTCGCGGGATTTTCCCACATTTGCCGGTTCATCGCGGGAGCGATCAGCAAGGGACAATCGCGCGCCAGGCACAATGTCGAGAGCAAGTCATCGGCAAAGCCGCTGGCAAGTTTGGCAATAAAGTCCGCACTGGCGGGAGCGACAAGAATGGCATTCACGTTGCGCGAAAGATTAATATGAGCCATGCTGTTGGTAATGCTGGCATCCCATAGGTCGGTAAATACCGGTTTACCTGTTAGTGCCTGCAACGTCGCTGTACCGATGAAACGCTGGGCTGACTCAGTCATTACCGCTTGCACATCCATGCCATTATTTATCAAAAAACGCGCCAGTTCCGCCGCCTTGTATGCAGCCACTCCGCCGGTCAGCCCCAGCAGCAAACGCCTCCCATCGGGCGAGGATGTGTCAGCCATAGTCAGGTGGAATCAAACTCGAAAACATGAGTTTAACCCAAAAGTAGTGCTTCAATGCGAGGAGATGGGATCCTATCGACTTGATCATCTTGGAAAATTCATGATTTACCTTTCCTTCATTTCGGCAATACCTACATCATGGCAATTCCAGACTGGCCCGAATCCGAACGCCCGCGTGAAAAACTTCTGAAAAATGGAGCGGTGAATCTTTCCGATGCCGAGCTCCTGGCGATATTCCTGCGTACGGGTATGGCTGGGAAAAGCGCAGTGGATCTGGCACGTGAGCTGCTCACTCGTTTTGAAGGTTTAACAGGCCTATTTGCAGCGGACCAAGCCGTGTTTTACCAGGTGCCGGGAATGGGCCCGGCCAAATACGCCCAATTACAGGCAGTGCTGGAAATGGCGCGTCGAGCCCTGGAAGAAAAACTCAAGAGTGGCGATACCTTGAGTTCGCCGAAATCAGTACGCGACTATTTGCGCCTTGGTCTCCAGGGCAAAAAGTACGAGGTTTTCGTGGGCATTTTTCTCGACTCCCGGAATCGCGCTATCGCAATAGAGGAACTCTTCAATGGTACGCTCACCCAGACGAGCGTTTATCCGAGAGAAGTGGTGAAACGGGCGTTGCATTATAATGCGGCAGCAATTATCTTTGCCCACAATCATCCTTCCGGCGTGGCGGAGCCTAGCCACGCAGACGAAATCCTGACTCAGTCGTTAAAGCAGGCGCTCGCGCTGGTGGACGTGAAAGTCCTGGATCATTTTATTATCGGCGGTGAAACAGCCATGTCGTTCGCCGAACGTGGATTGATTTGATTTGAGGAATTCATCGGAATCGGGCTATAATAGATGTTTTTAGATTCTGGAGCGGCTCATCATGGCACGAGTATGTGAGGTAACCGGCAAGAAACCAATGACCGGTAACCATGTTTCCCACGCTAACAATAAGACTAAACGGCGTTTTCTACCCAATTTGCAACGCCGCCGGTTCTGGGTTGAAAGCGAGAATCGTTGGATCAGCCTGCGCTTATCCAACGTAGCGTTGCGGACAATAGACAAAAACGGGATTGACGCGGTACTGGCGGATATTCGCGCTCGCGGCGACAGCATTTAAATCTTGAAATAATTCCCGGGCCATGCAATCCCCAGGCTGCGGAATCCAAGGACACTATTATGAGAGAAAAAATAAAACTTGAATCTTCGGCTGGAACCGGCCATTTCTATACGACTACCAAGAACAAACGCACCACTCCGGAGAAATTGGAAATTCTAAAATTCGATCCGGTCGCACGCAAACACGTCAAATACAAGGAAATCAAGCTTAAGTAATATCTTGTGCCAGAAAGGCATGTCCGTTAATGCAATCTTCGCGCAAGCAGTATGAAAACAATATAAAAAAACCCACCAATGGTGGGTTTTTTTATATTGTTTGTGTTTAATTTCTTATGCGTAGCAACGCAGCCTGCGTGAGAAATTTTCCAGTACTTCAATGCCACTTTCTTCAGCGCGATGACACCAGTCTTCCAGTTGCTTGACCAACTCATCCTTGGATGTGGTGGAGCGCTGCCAAACCGCTATGAGTTCCTCACGCATCGTATAGACCTTGTCAAGCGTTCTGGTCTTGCTCAGCACCAAACTCAGCTTGGTGCGCTCGTCTTCCTGCAGAGTTTTGGAGTCGGCAAGCACCCAGCGCTTTAGAGTGGAGCGATCTACACCGAGATGCGTAGCCGACTCTTTCAGATGATCTATTTCTTTAGCCAAAGTGTGCTTGAGAGATTGGGCATACTTTGCCAGCACTTCGTAGCGATGGGAAATAACAGCATGCAGCGTGTCGAGATCGCATTTCGTCTTGGCTGAATCAAGGCGCAATTTGGGCGCCACCTTTTTCACCTGAGCCAATCCTATTGATTGCAAGATACATATGTACATCCAGCCAATGTCGAACTCATACCATTTATTGGATAACCGTGCTGAGGTTGCATAAGCGTGGTGATTATTGTGCAACTCCTCACCGCCGATAAGAATACCCCAGGGCAAGATATTACGGCTGGCATCCTCTGCCTGGAAGTTGCGATACCCCCAGAAGTGACCAACGCCGTTGATGATGCCGGCAGCCATAATGGGCGCCCATGCCATCTGTATCGCCCAGATCGTAAGTCCAATGGGACCGAACAGAATGAGATTGATAATAAGCATCAGGGCAATGCCCTTGGCGCTATGCTTGGCATAGACATTAAGCTCCATCCAGTCATCCGGCGTACCATGCCCATATCTTTCAAGAGTTTCCAGGTTCTTGGCTTCTTTCCGATAGAGCTCCGATCCTTCCCTCAGCACTTTATTGATGCCAAGCACCTGCGGACTATGGGGATCGTCAGAAGTCTCGCACTTGGCGTGATGCTTGCGGTGGATCGCCGTCCATTCCTTGGTGACCATGCCGGTAGTCATCCACAACCAGAAACGAAAAAAATGGCTGGGTAGCGGATGCAACTCCAAAGAGCGATGAGCCTGATGGCGATGCAGATATATCGTGATGCTGGCAATGGTTATATGGGTGAAAACCAGAGTAACTGCAACATAACCCCACCAAGGTAAGTCGATAAGACCTAGTGTCATACAACCATGATCCTTTTAGAAAACTGCTGAGTGAAAAGAGACTATGTCAATTTAAAGGGAAATAAGCGTTTAGTCAAGAAATTGTGCTATGAAAAAATAATAAAATGCATGGGCTCTCAGGATAACGGCAGGAACAGGCGGTGTCTGGCGATCCTCCTTGATTTCTCCCAAACGCCGCTTTATAAGATTACACTTGAAATACTGGAACTTGGCAGCATTATCTTCTCCGTCAGTGTGGTGCCGCACCGAGAACTCGTAAATTTTTGCATAAAATTTGATTCAGCATTTCGCTAAGCTGTCTGTATTAGGGGATCGTCATGAAGCTCTCTTCAATTTTAACGGCTCAATCGCTTGCATTCACCTGCGTGCTAATTTTTATGGGATCCGGTGCGGCCCAAGCTCAGCTTATAGGAGGCCGCTCCACGCCGGGCCAGGACCGGTCGATTATCGGTCAACCACCGGTAGGGCAAAGCGGTACGACGCCAATACAGCCAAATTATCCTGCTACCGGTTCGGCGAATCGTACCGATCCCGTGAAGGATAGAATGAATCAGGCGAATAGGGATGCTGCGGATATTGACGGCGACGGCAGGATAAGCCCGGAAGAAGCTTCCAGAATGCCTCTCGCTGCTCCCTCGCAGTCCAGATAGATCAAATAGATCAATTTCTACAACTTGAACCGGTTCCGCGGTTCATATCCGGGGAATGCAGTGTATTTTTTGAATATTTCTTGATAAAAAAGGAGCTAACATGGCAAACGATACTTCCACGAACAAGACGGATGATACAAAAGCAGCTGCGGAGAACCTGGCGAATCGTGCAGGCACGGCAGCCCACAAGGTAGGCGGGG
>JBDTDT010000051.1:0-6220 GCA_039922995.1 Nitrosospira sp.
TGATTGGCGAGCTTGGCCAGCGTTTTGGAGGGGCCAATGCCCACGCATACCGGCAGGCCGGTCCATTGCCGCACGCGGCTGCGAATGGCCTGTCCCATCTCGGTGGCGGAGGGCCACAGGCCGCCCAGCCCGTTCAGGCTCAGAAAGCTTTCATCGATGGAGTACACCTCGATGTTGGGGCTGTACTCGCGCAGGATCGAGGTCACGCGATCGGACATGTCGCCATAAAGCGTATAATTTGATGATAGGGCGACGATATGGTGCTTTGCCGCCAGCTCTTTCATCTCGAACCAGGGCGTCCCCATTTTCACCCCAATGGCTTTTATTTCCGCTGAACGGGCCACGCAACATCCATCGTTGTTCGAGAGAACGACGACCGGCCGGCCTTCAAGGCTTGGATTGAAAACGCGCTCGCAGGAAACGTAGAAGTTATTGACATCCACCAGCGCGAAAACCGGCTGGCTGGCATTGGATGCAGGCATGGCTACACCGTAAAGCGCGCTATCGTGCCCACCACCACGCCCCAGACCTGCAACTCATCGTATTCCTGAAAGCAGATAGGCGGATAGGCCGGATTCTCCGCATGCAGCTCGATCACCCCCTCGCAGCTATGCAGGCGCTTGACCGTGTATTCGTTATTGATCACCGCCAGCACGATATGCCCATGTTTGGGCTCAATAGAGCGGTCTACCGCCAGCATATCGCCGTCGTGGATGTGCGCACCGGTCATGGAGTCGCCGATCACCCGGAAGAAGAAGGTGGCCGCCTTGTTGCGCACCAGATAGCTATTGAGATCCAGCGTCTTCTCGCTGTAGTCGTCGGCAGGGGAGGGGAACCCGGCAGGGACGCGATGATTCAATATCGGAAAGCGGCAATCTTCAGGAGTAAGGGAAGCCCGTACCAGGCGGGGCAGGGGAGCGGGTTTCCTGGAGTGGCGGATAAAGGGAATGATAGTGGTCATGGCGGGCTTTTTTAGTATTATGTCAGCCGATAGTATAAAGCGCCTTTTAATCTCAACCAAATTGCAATCATGTGTGGACGTTTCGGCCTGTCTTATCCTCCATCCCGTCTTATAGACTGGTACCGGGCACGCGTCATGCCCGAGTATGAGTACCGTTATAACACTCCTCCCACTGCGGACATCGTGGCGATCCGGGACGACGAGGAAGGGCGCACGGGTTCCCTCATGCGCTGGGGCTTGATCCCGTGGTGGGCGAAAGACGGAAAAAAAGCACCACTGCTGCACAATGCCCGTTCCGAGACGATTAATATAAAACCCATCTTCAAGACCAGCTTCTACCGCAGGCGCTGCATTATTCCAGCGTCAGGATTTTTCGAATGGAAGCGACTGCCTGACGGGCGGAGGCAGCCGTTCTATATTTCATCACGGGATGGAAACCCGCTCTCGTTTGCCGGCATCTGGGATACGGCCCGGGTAGACGGGTTAAGGGTCGATAGCTGCGCCATCATCACCACGGACTGCAATGCATTGATGCAGCCCATTCATGACCGCATGCCGGTGATCCTCGGTGAGGATGACTGGAATACTTGGCTCACCCCTGATGAATTGTCTGACGAAGTGCTGCTGCCCATGCTGAAGCCATTTGAGCCGGATCGGATGCAACTGTGGGCGGTATCGCCTTCCGTGGGAAATGTTATGAATCAGGGGGAGGAACTGATCCGGCCGGTGTTATTGTCTGATTCGATAAAATAGCCGAGTTACTGCATGCGTACAGCGAAAATAGTTAACACGAGATTGTGCATCCACGGTTGAAGGAAAAAGAAACAATAGCATGAGCTTCTTATCACTCACCGGCAGGTAGCGATAATGCTGTGAGTGCGTCAGGAGAGCATAATGTTGTTAGAACAAAGACTGGAGCTGACAGGGGCGATCCAATACCGGCGGTCATTGACCGTCGTGGATCGCCATGAGCTCGAATTCCGGAGAGGGAAGGGCTATGTTGTGGGGGGCACGGAGTATTAAAAGGAGATTACATCAACGACTCGACTGTGACGATCACCCCATCACAGCTATGCAGGCGCTTTCAATTCCTATCGGCGGGAAGCGAAGCCCCCGCCTTCGAGGCCACATCCATTGCAAGCTGCTGGAGCATATCGGCTTCGTCCAAGCCTTCCAGGAAGCGCCGGGGGATTCTCGATAACCCGGTCTGGGCTCCAGCGAGCGCCCCAGTCAACACAGCGCGTGCCTGATTTTCGCCGCCGCCATTCACAGCGTGGAGCACAGCCGATTCGAAATCGTTCGGAAAACGGGCAGCGAGATGATAGGCGGCGGGAAGCTGGTGATAAATGGCGCAGGTCATGCCATAAACGATAGAGACTTTCCAGGCGGGCTCTATCTGGATATCCGGATCCACAGCGGCTGCCGCGACATATGACGGTGTGAGCAGGGCATCCGGCGAGACGAAATGCCCGCTTTCCCGCGGACGGTCCTTTTGCGGCGGCTGCAAATCGCTGTGCGCCATCGTATGGAAAGGCAGTTTTCTCCCCCTTGCCAAACGCATGAGCTTGTCGGAAAGGCTGCTGTCGAGCTTTTCCCCCTGCACCAGGAGTCCCAGCACCGCTCCGTACGCGACAGTCAGGGCAACCACGGTCTCGTCGGTTTGTGTGAGGCGCGTATTGCCGGATATAGCAGCCGCCAGTTCCCGCGGCTGGAAGGCGTAGCGAACCGCCAGGGCGAGCGTTCGCCCCGCCGCTTCGGTGGTGTCCGCCTGGCCTCCGATCTGCCCCCAGGGCAGGTTCTGCTGGACACGCTTGCGCCAGGCGTCGCGAATCGACTGCTGGGTGTAACCGCCCGGTCCGTTAACAGGCATGCCGTTGAGCAACGGAAATATTTCTTCATCCATGCGCTGGCAGAAATCCGCTTCATCATAGCCGCCGCGCTCGACGAGCGAACGCAGCATCAAGCGGAGAAGGATGCCCCCCTGCGAGAGCTGGCCCGCCTTGAGACCGCTATGATAGCGGCCGGGCTTGGGCTCGGTATAGGTCGTGATCCAGTCGCCGTAGTCGCGGCGGAGCACCGCCAGATCGTAATACCAGTGGGGACCGAGGCCTAAGGCGTCTCCAATGAAGGCGCCCATGATGGCACCGGCGGCGCGGTCCCGGATGGCAGGGTCTTGAGTGGCGGGGACTAACATTTTTTGAACTCCTGTTGTTGGGCTGCACGACGCGCGGAATGAAGTGATGTGATAGCTGCCGCGTTGCGATGGGCAGGCTACTAAAACGCCCATCCCGGCGCCATCACCCGTGACCGTTCAAAACTGGATGAGTGCATCAATGAACTCACCCCTGACTGAATAACGGCTAGGCCTCAATTCCTTACATCACGCGCAAGACGAATGCCGGAAAATTGCCAGCATTCCTTGGCTGGCAGAAAATTGCGAAAGCTCGGGCGTATATGTTTCAGCGGAGTAGCGCAGGATCCGCCACGCAACACATACTGGTTCACCATGGATCGACTGTTGTATTCCCCTACCGCTTCATCCCAAACAAGTGACAGAGGTTCAGACGGATTGGGTTTGGCGGGGTTATAGCCCGCATAAGGTGAATAGCTTGATTGGGTCCATTCCCATGCATCTCCATAGATCTGAAGGAGTACTTCCTGATCGTCAGCATGAATGGGCGTGCATGGGTGGAAACGGTTATTCTCCGCAAGACACCCCTGAACGTTTTGCCGACAAGCCGCATTTTCCCACTCTGCCTCCGTAGGCAAGCGAGCATCGGACCATCGGGCGAATGCGTCTGCTTCATACAGGGAGATATGCACGAGCGGCAGATCCGGGTCCAGGGGGATGACACCACCCAGCGTAAATTCTTCCCAGCCCTTCGTATTGTCACGCCAGTAGAGAGGACAATGGCGTTTATTCTCCTCGATCCACTTCCATCCCTCTGTAAGCCATAGGCTGGGATTCTTGTATCCATCGGCTTTCATAAAATCAAGATATTCCCCGTTGTTGATGAGCCGGGAAGCCAATTCATATTGAGGGAGATACACCTTATGCCGCGGCGACTCATTATCATAACTAAATCCCGGTCCCTGAAATCCGATCTCAACGATTCCTTCCTCAAAATGCCGCCATTCCAAGGGCAAAGTTATTTCACGTGGATTCAAATTGAATGGTTTGTAGCAAGGATTCAGGGGATTCTGGGAGAAAAGGTGTTTAACGTCTGTGAGTATGAGTTCCTGATGCTGCTGTTCATGCTGCAGGCCCAGGGTCACCAGCATACATAACATTTCATCATCTTTTGATGAATTCAGAACCTCTTGCACACGCTGGTCAACATTACGCCAATATTCCCAGGTCACCTTCATTGCAGGTCGGATGAAGAGGCCACGCTTGGAATCCGGCATGGGTTGCCCAGAGGCATTATATGAACTGAAAATAGTATCAAAAACCTCATGAAATGGCTTAAAAGTTCTTTCATAATGCTTAAGAACAAAATTCTCGTAGAACCAGGTTACGTGTCCCAGATGCCATTTTACAGGGCTAGCCTCTGGCATTGATTGGACACAGAGGTCCTCATCGAACAGGCGTTCGACCAACGCCAGGGTGCGGTTGCGAACCGCTAGATATGGAGAAATAAGAGTTGAGGGGACCATAGTAGTTGCAGTAAGGTAAGGCATGTTTATCAAATTTGCTGGGGTTCTAAACTTCAAAATTGTAGCAGTCCCTAATGTCGAGTTTGGTAGACTCCGGTACTGTACTGTAGCTCTCAACGTTCCTCCCCATCTGTGCACGGGCATCAAGATGCCCTCGTTGTGTTAACGCAGCGGAACATTCGGCCGGAACCAAAATTTCAAAACTACATAGAGACATTGATAACGTCAATCAAAAGGAGTGCAACTGCACAGTCATGCTATACGTATTTGCGGTTCATCACTTTAAAGTCATCGTCAGGTCTTTAGCCATTAACAACTTCTCCACCATTGGGATATAGTACTTGTCCCGCCATGTATGCGCTATCCTGAGATGCCAGAAACACATAGCAGGGCGCGACTTCCTCAGGTTGCCCCGGCAGCTCAGCGGAATGAATTCCTGGCATTGGGTGCGATTACCTGATTACCCAAGCTTCCGGATATCAATGCAACACTGAACAGAAATACTGCTTTCATCTCCGGTTTCTGTTCTCAGAAGCGATTTGCAATGTCAGTAACGAAGTGGCATTTGCACAAGCATTCTTGGCCATTCTTCCGCTTGCAAATGAGAAATACGGATTATTTCGCTACTGCATCGAGGCACTGCCTGTTCATGTCGCTATCGTAGAGAGGATACAGATGATTAGACAAATAACGATGTTGTATCTGCTCCATTTTCGCCAGTCGCCACTCTTACTAACATCCCTCCAAAAATAAATTAAGCGAGCTATCGCACCGATTTAATGCTCAGAACGAATAATAATTACTATTAAGGCACGGAAAAATGTTATCAGCACTGCACTAAAGAGAAACCTACGAGAACTGACAATGCTAAAGATCGCGGCAACGCATGTTGAATATCCAGCGGTGGGCAGAGATAAGACAGAGGCCCGAAGCATTTATTCAAATTTATTTAACTACGCACCGAACCAGCTTGCCTTGGCGCGCTCGCATTCTTATCTGAATCGGCAATTAAAAGCCACCAAGAGATTTGAAGTTGATATTCCTCAAAGTCTGGAAGAACTTTCCGCTTGGATAGATTCCAATACGCAACTTGTAGGTCATCAATATGAGCAATATCTGAAGACACGCAGGTTCGGCGACCCGCGACGCTACTTCGTCAATAAGTCGCATGCCTTGTATTTCTTGAAATCCGTGGCGCCGACCAAGCTCGTTGATGGGGCGTGGCTTTATGGCTTGCTTGAGCATTGGAGTGACGGACGATATTACGACCTTATCCGCATTTACCTGGAGGAGCTTGGCGAGGGAATCCCGGACAAAAATCACGTCGTGATTTTTAAAAAGTTACTTGCAGCGCATGAATGCGACCAAGGCAATAATCTGAACGATGCGTATTACGTACAAGGTGCAATACAGTTATCGCTGGCTCATCATGCTAGCGCCTTTCTGCCGGAAGCGATTGGCTTTAACCTCGGCTATGAACAACTGCCTTTACATTTACTGATTACGGCCTATGAACTCAACGAGCTTGATATTGATCCGTATTATTTTACGCTCCATATCACCGTCGACAACGCGGTTTCGGGCCATGCAAAGAAAGCATTG
>JBDTDT010000052.1:0-4114 GCA_039922995.1 Nitrosospira sp.
ATCAACAGGAGGTCCCAGCCATCCCAGTCTGGTCGACTTATCCACAGCTGTGTAGTACGCTACATCGCTATAACGCCTGGTCAATTTTCAACCGGCACAGATGGTCAGTTTTGAACCGGCGTCAACAGCGATTAATGGAAGCAACGTCCATGTGGAGGTTGCAAAGAGAATGAAAGCGGTAGTACGGATTAGTACGGCACGGAACGCCGAGGCAAGCTGCGCATAGCGCAGGCCGGCGCGTAATGCCTGAAAAAAACGTTCGGGGGGCAGAACCTGCTCGTCCTGCTCGCGTTTCCAATACCATAACATCAGCAGCATGCCGATAAACGAAATCGCATTAAGGCTGTAGGCGGCCCACGCGCCGAATTGCGCCAATAGCAGGCCGCCGATGGCGGGACCGATGGAGCGGGAGAGATTCATCGACAGCGAGCCCAGCGAAACGGCTTGGGGCAGCAGCTTCCCCGGCACCAGGTCAGCTATGGTGGCGCTCAGGGCCGGCATCGCCATTGCAGCACCCGAGCCGAGTGCAAAGGTGAGAATCAACAGATTCCAGGCATCAAGCTTGTCCGTCGCGGCGAGAAAAGCCAGCGCGGCAGCTGAAAGCGCCAGCCATATTTGTGTGACGATGAGATAACGGCGGAGGTCGATAATGTCTGCAAACGCCCCGGCACCCAGCGCAAACAGCACAAGCGGCAACGACGCTGCCGCCTGCACCAGGGAAACCATCACCGGCGAAGGGGACGGTCAGTCATCACCCAACCGGATGCTGTTCCATTGATCCAGGTTCCGATGTTGGAACCGAGCGAAGCGAGCCAGAAAATCCGGAATATCGGTAATTTAAGCGGTGCCCACGGGCCAGTGTTCAAAGCATTTACCGTGCTCTCGTCGACAGGCTTGCTCACCATGATTTTGCGTATTTTCCCTCGATTCAGGTCTGGACATCATGTACGCGAGATGAAGCCTTGACAATAGCAGCTGCTTCACGAGCGCTTCAACAAATGCGTCGGTGCCATATATCGGTGGGGACAATCATGATGAACATAAGACGTGGGAGCGGATCGTTGCCGACGCTTCTGCACCGGCTAGCGGTGCCAGGGAAGTGAGATGCGGCGGGCGCCGGATTTCGCGGCACCCCCATGGATGCTTATTCAGCGATTCCCTCGCATTAGATCTCGGGGGCTGGATGAGCACATCCGGCGCTCGGTTCGGGAACCCAGCGCCGGATGTAGAAATAAAAAAATTGGCTGGCTTGCCCGGAAACGGGCTGGCGGGCTAAAAGGCCACTGGCTTAGGAGAAGCCAGCGGCAACGGATAACTTACGTTTGGCTTTTCGGCCACACTTGAATTCATTTATTTGCGTCACTTCAGGCTGAAAGCTCCGTCAGTAGATAATTTAATCTCCATGGAATTTGATTCCCATGGAATTTACGCTATGTTAGTAATATTGAACCCAATTCTATACAGGATCATGATGATACCGCAAACGCTTTTTTAATTAAAAATGATAATGATTCGTATTATACTTAACTGGCGATAAAAAGCAACGCTTTTTTCAGTAATTGTTGCCATTGTCACGTCTTCGTAACAATACCATGTCAACGTTTCAGCATTATGGATCCCATAATGAATTCATCCCGCAAAATTAGCAGAGCTATGCCCTCCAGGCGCGGCAAGAAAAATGCGTACGCTGATTTATTGCAGGAACTGACCACCCTGCAACTGGATCTGATGACAATGGAAAGAGAATCCGCCGAAATATTGCAAGAAGTGGAGGCGCGCCATCAGGCCAGCGCAGCCAATCTGATTCATTATCTCGGTCTGCGGCGGCGCGACGTACGCCCTTTGCAGGAAAAACTCGCAGCAGCCGGATTGTCGTCCATGGGACGCGCCGAATCGCATGTCCTGAGCAATCTGGATGCCATTATCGCGCTATTGCAGCGTGCGACGGAAAAGCAGTCTCAGCAAAGACCCCCTTCTCTCATCGATTCTTCAGCTGCGGGCTCCACGCTGCTGGAAACCAATACCATTAGCCTGCTCGGCAAATCTCTACCGCAAAGACGCGTGCATATCATGGTCACATTGCCGGGTAATGCGGCGGACGATTATCCCTTGATCAAAGAGATGCTTCTCCGGGGTATGGATTGCGCCCGTATCAATTGCGCACATGATGACATTGTGGTGTGGACGCGCATGATCAGGCAAATCAAACGGGCGCGCCGTGAGACAGGATACCGCTGCCGCATCCTGATGGATCTGGGCGGCCCAAAGTTACGTACCGGCCAAATCGCATCTGGCCCTGCGGTGCTCAAGTGGCAACCGAAACGGGATGCATACGGCAAAGTGACCGAACCTGCCCGCATCTGGATTCATCCAGAGGGCGACGCATCTTCCCGCCCGGCGCATGCCCATGCTTGCCTTCCGGTCAAAGGAAACTGGCTGGCGCAGGCGACGGCCTCGGACAGGATCGAATTCAACGATGCAAGAGGCGCATTGCGAAGTCTGCAACTGGTCGGACAGGTCGGGAATGGCTATTGGGCGGAATCGAGTCAGACCGCATACGTCAAATCAGGTATGAAGCTTTATCTGTTGCGAGTGCCCGCGTCCGGGCATCCGCGCGGAACAGGCTATGCTGGCGAGATAGGCGAGCTGCCCCAAGTGCCGGAAACGATCCGGCTTTATCGCGGGGAGAACCTGATCATAACACGCGAGCCTGATCCCGGACATTCCGCCCGGTTCGATGAAAGCGGCCGTCTGTTGCGCGCGGCCAGTATTGCCTGCTCATTACCGGAAATCTTTACCGACGCTCATCCCGGTGAACGGATCCTGATCGACGATGGCCGTATCGGGGGTGTAATTCGCAATGTCAGTGCCGATGAAATCCTCGTTGAGATCACGCAGGCGCGCGATAATGGAGAAAGATTATTGGCTGACAAGGGCATTAACCTGCCGGACAGTCAACTCGATGTGGACGGTCTCACGACGCGGGACATCACACATCTCGAATTCATTGCGCGCCATGCGGACATAGTTGGGCTTTCCTTTGCGCGGAGGGCAACCGATATCACGCTGCTCCAGCAACAGCTTAAACGTCTGGAAGCCGATAAGCTGGGTATCGTCATCAAAATCGAGACACGCGCCGCTTTCGAGCGACTGCCGGAGCTGATGTTTGCCCTGCTACGCTCCCCAATAGTTGGAGTAATGATTGCGCGCGGCGACTTGGCCGTGGAATGTGGTTATGAGAGATTGGCGGAATTGCAGGAAGAAATTTTATGGCTGGCCGAAGCAGCGCACCTCCCGGTAATTTGGGCTACTCAGGTACTGGAAGGACTAGCCAAGACCGGCAAGCCAAGCCGTGCCGAAGTGACTGATGCAGCCATGGGCGAGCGGGCGGAATGCGTGATGCTCAATAAGGGGCCGCACATTATCCAGGCGATCGAGATGCTGGATAACATTCTGCAACGCATGCAGGCACATCAGTGGAAAAAGCGGTCGTTGTTGCGGCGCTTGCATTGGTGACGCACCTGGCCTCCATAGCGCGACCTCTGCTTGACGCGACAATTCATAATGGATTACGATATAAATGATAATGATTCTTATTATGTTTTAATATGGCTGGGCAATGGCAAAAGTGAATCCCCGCCCGCTGCCATCCATGACGCAGGAACTCTATTAAGTATCATGCGTAACAATTCCATGACAATTGGGATTCTCTTGCAGAGTTCCCGGTTCGCTAAAAATCATAAATATGAGACGGGAACGTAACAAAGACGTCATTTTTTTCCTTTACCATTGCTCTCATATTTTTTGAAAATTCCAATCGGAGTCATAAAAACGCTTTACCAGCGAATACTGGGAAACTTATTCTCATACGTAATATGAATATGAAGTATTAATGAATACCGGCAGGGTTTCAGGGTGTATTGTGCCAACTATGGCTAACGGCATTTTTTATCCTTGGTACGAATTTCGTTAATAAATTTCATTGGCATGGACACATTTTCCTCACTATCCACGGACCATTTGCAGCGTTATTCCCGGATTATCCAGGAAGGGATAGCGGTGAGACGGCATCTTGACCTGCTAAGATGGCTGCAGGGAGAAGTGCAGCATTATC
>JBDTDT010000053.1:0-4482 GCA_039922995.1 Nitrosospira sp.
TGAAATCAACCTGCTGGTACGTGCATCCGCCATTCTGGTTATCGCCATGGGCCTGATGATGGCGGATCGGGGACTCAAACGGACGGGGTCCGGCTACGACTTTAACTCGCTGTCGTCCCACTGGCGGCAGGTAACACCAACGGATAATCATCTTGAATCAAATGACATTATCCGGCAGCACTGAGCGGCGCATTTGCCGACTTGGTACTAATTGTGACTGAATTGACCTAAAGATTAACGATCTTCCGGATGCCGAATATTCATGAATTCACTAGCGTTTAAACAACTGGAACTGCCAATCGAAGGCATGACCTGCTCGGCCTGCGCAGCACGCATCGAAAAGAACCTGAATAAATTGCCCGGTGTCCATGCGGTGGTCAACTTTGCCAGCGAAAAGGCGCGGGTGAAGTTTGATGACGCCACCACTCTACCCGAAGAATTGGTTCGCTCCATCGAGAAAGCCGGGTTTCACGTCATTCCGCAAACGGTACAACTGCAAATCAGCGGAATGACCTGTGCCACATGCAGCGGACGTATTGAGAAGGTGCTGAACAAGCTTCCCGGCGTCATTGCCACCGTCAATCTGGCCACGGAAATAGCCCACGTCAACTTGAGCCCCGGCATGACAGCGGTGGATGCCCTGATCGCCGCCGTTGCCAAGGCAGGTTATGGTGCTCGCGAGATCAGTGAAGCCAGCCGCGCCGAAGAGAAAGTGCGAAGGCTTGCTGCTTACCATGCGGAACTTCGCATGTTCTGGATTTCGGCCGCGCTTACCCTGCCGCTGGTGTTACAGATGGGGCCCATGTTCTGGGGCGAACATGCGGAATTCCTGCCACACTGGTTTCAACTCCTGCTGGCGACACCGGTACAGTTCTGGGTAGGCAAACGCTTCTATATTGCCGCATGGCATGCATTACGCGGGGGTGGGGCCAACATGGATGTGCTGGTCGCGCTGGGCACCAGCACGGCATACTTTTTCAGCGCGGCCGTAACGTTGCTGGTGCTGGATCAGCATGTTTATTTCGAAGCAAGCGCCGCCATTATCACCCTGCTCCTGTTGGGCAAGCTGATGGAAGCCCGCGCCAAGGGTAAAACTTCGGCGGCTATTGAAGAACTCATCAGACTGCAGCCCAAAACCGCTTGGATAGAGCGCGATGGTGAGATCATCGAAGTAGACGCGAGCTCCATCAAGGTGAGCGACATTTTTATCATGCGTCCGGGCGAGAGTCTGCCCGTGGATGGCGTTGTCATCGAAGGAACCTCCGATGTGAATGAGGCGATGCTGACTGGCGAGAGCCTTCCTGTCGCAAAGCAGCCGGGAGCCAGAGTCTATGCGGCAACCACGAATCAGCAGGGCCTGCTCAAATGCCGCGCCACCAGCGTCGGCGCCCATACCCAGCTGGCAGCAATCATTCATCTGGTGGAAGAAGCGCAGGGCTCCAAGGCCCCGATCCAGCGATTGGCGGACATCATTTCGGGCATATTTGTGCCGGTGGTAGTGATCATCAGTGCACTGACCCTGATCCTCACCTGGTGGCTGGCGGGTGAATTTGTTCCTGCACTGATCAACGCCGTGGCGGTGCTGGTCATCGCCTGCCCCTGTGCGCTGGGATTGGCTACACCAACCGCAATCATGGTCGGAGCAGGACGTGGCGCCCAAGCCGGCGTGCTGGTAAAAAATGCCGCCGCACTGGAACAGGCAGAAAAAATCCAGGTTCTGATCGTGGACAAAACCGGCACGCTTACCGAGGGCAAACCGGCAGTCACGGATATTGTTCCAACCGGATCAGTTACAGAGCACGCACTGATGCAAGCCGCTTCGACACTTGAACAAGGCTCTGAACATCCTCTTGCAAAGGCGGTAATGAAACGTGCCGAGAGCATGAATATCCGCCCACAAACCATGAGTGATTTTACCGCCATCACCGGCAGCGGGATCACCGCCCGCATTGATAGGGATGAATATATTCTCGGCTCACCCAAATTTCTGCGGGAACGTGGCGCTCTGATTGACGATGATTCAATAGCTGCTCTCCAGACCGAAGGCAAAACCGTCATAGGGGTAGCCGTATCGTCCAAAAATACACTTGAAGTTCTCGGTTATCTCGCCATCGCCGACCGGTTGCGAAGCACGTCCGCCAAAGCGGTAGAGCGATTGCAATCGATGGGTATTGAAGTGATGATGCTGACCGGTGACAACACTGCCACCGCATCCGCCATTGCCAGGCAAGTGGGCATTACCGCTTATCTCGCCGAGGTGCTGCCACAAGCCAAGGCCGCCGAAGTGCGAAAAATGAAGGTTAACGGTAAATTTACCGGTATGGTGGGCGATGGCATCAACGATGCTCCGGCATTGGCCGCAGCCGATGTGAGCTTCGCCATCGGCGCTGGCTCCGACGTGGCGATTGAAGCCGCCGATATCACTCTCATGCGTGATGACTTGATGAGTGTTGCCGACGCGATCTCGCTCTCGCGCGCAACGCTGCGGAAAATCCGCCAGAATCTATTTTTTGCCTTCATTTACAATGTGATGGGCATACCGCTGGCGGCGATGGGATTGCTTAATCCCATTATTGCCGGTGCGGCAATGGCGATGAGTTCCATATCGGTGGTAAGCAACTCATTGTTATTGAAACGGTGGCGGCCGGGTATTTAGCAGCACCATAAGCTGGAAAGAGTTCCCAGTTCATCCGTGATTTAACTTGACTAAAAAGGAGTCGCGAAATGCAAACAGAAGTTATCAACGTCAAAGGCATGACCTGCATGGGCTGCGTAAACAAAGTAAAAACCGGCTTGGAGAATATCGCCGGGATAAGTGGCGCCGCGGTGTCACTGGAACAAAAACAGGTAACGGTCCAGTACGACGAGACAAAAACTCAGCCCGAACAGATCAAGGATGCCATAAAGAACGCAGGTTATGAAGTCATCGCCTAGCAACTTGCTAGCAAAATAATACCGCCCGCCAAGCCGGTATAATGCCGAGAATGCAACCTGGTTTGAATTCGGAATAATTGAATAATTGTCAGGGGAATAGGTAAATGGAAACAGCAGTGGTAAAAATTAGAGGCATGACCTGCACGGGTTGCGTTAATAGCGTGAAAAAGGTTCTGCAGAAAATTTCCGGGGTGAGTAGCGCGGATGTTTCTCTGGAACAAGCTCAGGCCACGATTCAGTACGACGCTACCACAACCAACGCCAACCGGTTCCAGGATGCGATAAAGGAGGCGGGATTTGAAGTCATCAAACAGTAAAGCCGCTTGTCATGCACCCTCGACCGTGGTGCAACCCGATAAAGAGGCCTTGATAAGGCGCCTCAACCGCATTGAAGGCCAGGTGCGCGGTGTCAATAAAATGATACTGGAAGATCGTTATTGCGTTGACATCCTGAATCAGGTCTCCGCGCTGCAGTCTGCACTTGATGCCGTTGCCATGCTGTTACTGGAGAACCATACCCACGGCTGCATGCAGGGCGCCATCAAATCGGGGAATGGTGATGAAGCAATTGATGAGCTGATGACGGTAGTACGGAAATTTGCGCGGTAAGGCATCGGCGTTTCCCCCGTCTTTAATCCTGGATCCGGCAGTTGGACGGAGCGAACTCAGCTGGCAAATGAGCAGCAACCCGCTCCACGGAAAACCTGTTCAGAGATCCCTAAGGCTCGCCGCAATAACCGTTATCCTGAAACCAGGTCATCGCATCCTCAAGCGCTTCTACCGCGGGTCGATATTGATAACCCAGCTCGCGTATGGCCTTATCACTGGAGAAAAACATATTTTTCCTCGCCATACGTATACTGTCCACGGTGGCACGCGGCTCAATGTTCGTCACCATTGCCATTTTTTCCATCAGCCAGGCGGCGGGTAGAATCAACTTGAGGGGAAGATGGAATCGCTTTATCTGCTTGCCGCTAATTTCATCTATTGTCTGCAGTATCTGTAATAAAGTCATGTTCTCACCACCCAGGATATAACGCTCCCCCGGTTTTCCATGCGTATAAGCCAGCAGATGGCCATGTGCAATATCATCGGCATGCGCGACATTCAAGCCGGTATTTACATAAGCCGGCATTCGTCCGCACAGGGTGTCGACCACTATACGTCCCGTTGGTGTAGGCTTGATGTCGCGCGGCCCTATCGGCGTAGATGGATTCACTATAACCAAAGGTAGTTTATATTCATCGGTGATTTGCTGAACAATTTCCTCCGCCATGAATTTTGACCGCTTATAGTGCCCGGTCATTGAAACAAGACTGGAAGGCGTATCTTCGTTGGCAGAGGTGCCATCCTGATGCGTTCCCAGCGTTGCCACGCTACTGGTGTATATCATGCGCTTCATGCCAGCTTCGGCTGCGGCAAGTATCAGCGCCTCCGTCCCCTTTACATTGATGTCATACATGGTTTCTGGATTCGGCACCCATAGGCGGTAATCTGCCGCGACATGGAATAAATTATCGCAACCCGTGACTGCGCGCTTCAATGATG
>JBDTDT010000054.1:0-10874 GCA_039922995.1 Nitrosospira sp.
CAACGCTAATATCATATCCAGCCATCGCTTCTCCTCCTTCGGTCGATTAACGTCTCAGAACCGTCAATTTACCAAGCCGAAGCGGTGGCTCCCACCAAATATTTACAGCAGTTTACGGACTCAATCACGGATTCTTAACCTTGGTATTGATACGGGAACACCCACCGGGAAATTAATGCTAACCGTTTTAAGAGGTATCGCCCAATTTGAGAGGGAAATGATGCTGGAACGGCAGAGGGAAGGAGTCATCAAGGCCAAGGCCGCAGGAAAATACAAGGGACGAAAACCGAAGTCGGAAGCGATCCGGCAAGAGGTAATCCGCCTTGCGGATGAGAGGATTGCGAAGGTGGAAATTGCTCGGCAACTTCACATCGGAGAAGCTACCGTATACCGCATCTTGGCTAGGGCTTCAAAGGAAAAATCGCAAACGCGGTGTAGATAAAAGCCGACATTTTAAATACTTCTCCATTGGTGTTACTCGCGAGATTATCAGCATTGTTATGTAGTGAGTTATCGGAACGGCTGCTGGTACATACTTTTCTTACCCGTATAAGCCGATAATGCTGCACTTTAATATCCCCCTTTGGGATAAACCCAAGCTTCTTGGGTTTATGATATAATGCCAACTGTACTTACGATCGCTGGGCTGCGTGTGGTGATCTACCTCAATGACCATCGTCCCGCTCATGTCCATATCATTGGGAACGGCTGCGAAACAGTGTTCAAGCTGCATTGTCCAAAAGGGCCGCTCCAGCTACGTGAGAATTACGGATTCTTGCGCAAAGACCTAGTGAAAATCGCGGGGGAACTGACCGCCAACTTGCCAGCCCTATGTAACCAATGGAGGCAAATACATGGACATTACTGATGATGTTTTCGAATCGGCTAACCAACATGCTGCCACCAAGAAAGCAGCTTTCCCGGGGGTGGTTTCGGTGCGATATGACCGGCGCGTGGCTCGCGTCGTTATTTTACTCGCCTCCGGATTGGAGTTAGCGTTTTCGCCAAAGAATGTGCAAGGACTTGAAAACGCTCATCCAACTGACCTCATGGACGCTGAAATTACACCTTCTGGCCTCGGTATGTACTTTCCAAGATTGGATGCCGACCTTTACATTCCAGCCCTTCTGGAAGGCTTTCTTGGTTCAAAACACTGGATGGCATCCCAGATTGGAAAGATCGGCGGTATGGCTTCGACCGAAGCAAAAGCAGCGGCTGCTCGGCAGAACGGAAAGTTGGGTGGCCGCCCAAAGAAAGCGAAAGGTTTGATCGCCGCCTGATCATTTGTTATAGATTCTTAATCAATGTTAAACAGCCTACGCCACCATCAAAGGTTTCGAGCTCATGCGGATGTTTAAAAAAGGACAGCTGGACATGTGGAAATATGGCCAAGGTCTCACAGGGGAAATCCGCCTCATTGAAAGGCAATTCGGTATCTACAGCACATAATCAATCAGGTCACACGCATAATCTGGTTTGTCCTTTTTTTGCAGCAGAGTCCGCAGTTTCCTCGTCAAACGGCGGCTGCCGCATCAGCACGAAATTTCATCCACAAGATCAGCAGAAGCGTAGCCGGCAGACACCATAATGCCGAGGCGCAAATAAGCGCCAATTTTAATGGCATGAGATCGATCAGCGCATAGAGGGCCATCAGATAGATAAAAAGCGGAACCATGGAGTACAGACTGAACAGCATGGTCCTTTTCAGCTCGATACGGGTGCGCTTGCTGCCAGCGATGTAATGGGCGATCAGCGTAAAAATAGGCAATAGCGGCACCAATCTAGCCAGCGGATAATATTTCGTCAGCGCCAGCAAGCTGAGGGCTATTACTATCGCTATCAGGACACCTGGCATAGCTTTTTCTTAAATATGCCTATGAACCATTTTCAGTCTAATTTGTTCAAATTCATTGAGGCTAACGATATAAGGAGTTGAGTCATGAGGATCGCAGAGCTGAACCTTCTGGGTTGGCAGGAGCGTTTTGGGATAGAGGCATCCTGTGCCCAAGCGCTTTCCCGGCAGCGTTGGCCGCAGGGATTTTGTTGCCTGCGCTGCGGGCACGACCACGGCTATGGCATTGCCACCCGCCACTCCCACGAATGCACACATTGCCATTACCAGGCCTCGCTGACGGTAGGGACACTGTTTCATTCCACCAACCTGACGTTGACGCCGTGGCTCTGGGCGATCTACCTGACAGCCCCGGACAAGGAAGGTATTTCTGCCATACGGTTGTCCAGGCAGATTGACGTATCGTGGATCACGGCCAGTCGGATGCTGCGCAAGATCCGTATCGCCATGGGACACCGCGACAGCGTGTACCGCTTGCATGAACTGATCGAAATCGACGATACGCGGGTGGGAGGGCGCCATAGCGGGGGAAAGCGAGGGCGTGGCGCAGGGGGCAAAAACCCGGTACTGGTAGCAATTGAGAACCGGGATAAGCGCGCTGGCTTTATGGCCATGCGACAGGTATCCGGCGTCACCCGCGACAGGGTGGCGCAGTTTGTTAGGCGCCATCTTGTGCCCCGCCAGTGGGTGCGCAGCGATGCGCTGCCGGTGCTGAGGGACATCGGCCAGACCCAGCATCATGCCGCGCGCGTGACCCCGCCCGCTAAGGCGGGTGAATGGCTGCCGTGGGTGCATATCGCTATCGACAATCTCAAGGCATTTCTGCTGGGAACCTATCACGGCGTCTCCTCCAAGTATCTGCAAGAGTATCTCAATGAGTTCTGCTACCGCTTCAACCGCCGGGAATGGGAAGCACAGCTGCCATTACGCCTCCTCAACGCTTGCCTGACTCATACTCAGATAAAACTGAAAATGGTTTAGAGGCATATTCTTAAATCTGGCAGCCAGCCACTCATTTCTTTTGTTCATTTTTCAGTTAAGCGCCATGACCGCACACTCGCCCTGTCCAGCCTCCAGATTCGGGTTCAATAAATAATATTATTATATCTGCTTTTTCTTATTGTAAAAGACAAATGCCAATGATATCGGCGTGCACTTCAGGTGCCGTAGGCAGAGAATATAAACAGGCGATTGTGACGCGACGATGTCGGATGTATTACAAATATGTAATGTTCGGAATGCGCTTCCAGATTCTGAACAAGCCCCCCGTGGCGCGCGTGTTGCCGCAAAATAAAGGCATTGTATATTGCATGAATATATTGCATTATTATCCATTTACAATCGTTTTGTACAATTCATGTTAACCGGTTAGGCGCGCATTTTGGCTCAGGATTACGGAATCACAGATAGCGCAAATTGTTGCGCGCAGGTCTGCTGGGCGAAAACTTTTTTTTCAGGAAAGGCTGCTGATAGCCGCCGGGAAAACTGGCGGCCGGGGCGTTTGTCACGTTCTTACGTTATTACGTTGCGTGGTTCAGCATCCTGAAACTTGCTTCTCGTTTCGTGCCTGTGAAAAGTAATACCGCATACCCACATCTGGTGAAACGGCCTCCGCGTCGTTGCACGGTTTGCGTACCCGTCAGTTATTGCGTTGAGAACGAGGAAAGTCCGATCATGAAGACTGATCATCTGATTACAACTTTATTGCTGATCTGTGCCGTGCTGCTGGCAGGCTGCGCCACGATGTCGCCCATTGACAAGGGCAGCCAGGCGGCTTCGAACGTCGATCCGGTCGACCCCTACGAGAACATCAACCGCAAATTTTACAATTTTACCGATACGCTTGACCGCAACATTCTTGAGCCCGTCGCCAATGCCTATATCGAATATTTGCCCAACCCCCTGCGCCGCTCGATCGGCAATTTCTACGATAATGTGGGTTATCCAAACGTGGTCCTGAATGCATTTCTCCAAGGCAAGGTGCGCCAGGGGTTCGAGGATACTTTGCGCTTTGCCGTCAATTCGACGATCGGCCTCTTCGGGCTCTTTGATATGGCAACCCCCATGGGACTGGTGCAGCACGACGAGGATTTTGGACAGACATTGGGCGTATGGGGGGTGAATACCGGCGCTTACCTGTATCTGCCCTTCCATGGCCCCAGCAGCAGCCGCGACATATCCAGCATCCCCATCAGCATGGTCACCAACGCCCTTTTTTATGTCAGCAGTGCCACAATTTTTGCACCGATAGGCGTATTGGGTATCATTGACAAGCGTGCGCGGTTCTCGGATGCCATGATCATTCGTGACCAGGCGGCTTTGGATCCCTACCTGTTCGTGCGCGAAGCCTCGTTGCAGCAACGCAAGCATCTGATCTACGATGGCAATCTTCCACCTGAAAGCTATGCCGATTCCTTGCTGGACGATCCCCTGGAAGATACTTCGGCGCAGGGCGGCGCTTTGCAAAATAAACCCGCGGCAGATTCGCGTGCCGATAAGCCGCGGAGTTTGCAGGGGGATCCGGCTACAGACCGCCGTATAGGCGGGTTCACGAGCCTGCCCCGGGAGAGCGAGGGGCAGAAGGCTGAAACCGGTAGCGCCAGTGACGATTTATCCCGCACATCGGGTCGAGACCCGGCAATAAAGACTCCCTGAAATCTCTGCCTTCTGTTCTTCCAGGCTCCCCGTATGGCAAACGCGCCTTCCGATCAGATTCACCTTGACCTCGATGGCGAACTTGACCACACCGCTTCCATGCTTCGGATTCCTTCGGTGGATATGCGGATGTGGGGCCCCCGGCTGCGTTTTTCGGCGCTTAATGACGAGGTTGAGCGCTTCCACGCGGAGATTGCACCGCATCTGCGCCCTTTTGTTCTCTTTGGCTCAGGGGATTTTCATCACCTGAGCGCCATCTGGATGCGGCGGATTCAGGAGCCCTATTCCCTGCTCTCATTCGACAATCATCCCGACTGGGATATCCGCCCCCCCCGCTGGGGCTGCGGCAACTGGATTAATCGCGCCCTTGAATCCGGCCGGCTTGAGTCGGCCCAGGTTTGGGGATGTGGGAATTTTGAACTCAATTGGCCCCATAACCTTTTTGCCCCCCGTGACGCGCTTCAGTCTAGACGGCTCCAGATTTTTTCATGGCAGGAGCGTTATCCAAAGCTTTCCATTTGTCGGGATGAAGCCATTTCCCGCGATACCTGGCGCGATATCTTTCTGCAGCAGCTTTCCCGCTGGCAGGGGCGTGCCCTGTATGTCACCATCGATCTGGATTGCCTCAATGCTCAGGAGTTCCGCAGCAACTGGGAGCACGGCCTCTTCACCGTGGACGATCTTGCCTGGGCACTCACGCAAGTCCGCCAGAACGCCACCCTGATCGGAGGCGACATCTGCGGCGCCTACTCGGCTCCGGCCTATGCCCGCTTGACGCAGCGCGTCGCTTCCACGTGGGACCATCCTCAGTTGCCTCCCGAGCCCATTTCCGAAGCTGTCCAGAATAATCACCGGGCGATTCTGAAGCTGTGGCCGCTACTGGCTGGCACCCACGATCAGGAGTCCGCCGACAATCAGTAAGACCCCACACCACAGACGGGGCGTCATCCTTTCCTTGAGCGCCAAGCCCGCCCCAAACGCCATGAAAAGCGGGCCCAGGGCGTCGAATGGGTAGAGATAGCTCAGATCGACCTGCGACAGCAACCCCAGCCACAGAAAGAACCAGAGCGTCAGCAGTCCGATGCCACAGGCGAACGGTGCAGCCCGCTTCCACCGGGTGGCTACCGATTCGCCTCCCGCGCCGCTATTCATTGCGTGCTTGAGAAAAATCTGTCCCCCTACCATGAAGACCTGGGAGATGATGATGAGAAGCAGAAACCAGCCGGTCATGCGCGCTCCTCGACCCGGCAATAGGATTCCGCGATCACCAGGATCCCCAGGAGGACAACAGCTATCCCCGCGGCGCGCATCGGGCTGATCATTTCCCCCAGAAAAAGATAGCTGGCCAGCGGGACAAAGATATGCTCGATATTAACCAGATTAAAAGCAATGTTGAGGGGAAGGACCTTGAGTACCTTTAACCAGAAGATAAAGCTGATGATGTAGCAGAGAATTCCCGCCCAGATCCATCCCGAAACAAGTCCCTGAAGTTCTTGCCAGCTTAGCGCGCTATGCAAATCCTGTGTGTCGTCCACCCCCATTTTCAATAAAACTTCCGACGCCGTGACAAACAGGGCACAGCAGATAACCCCCCAGTAGGGCAGGCTATTTTTTACACTCGTGGCTGACACACTTGCGGCTGACTGAGTCGGGTTCATCGCAGATCCGGAAAATTAGGGAATTTTGTCAAAACCGGCTCATACCGTGTGGGTTCCAGGATGGGAATCAGATGCCGGAAAAAGAAATTAATTAACGGCGAGACATGCCGGATATACAGATCGAGGGGAGCGAGTTCGAGTTTCAGATGCAACTTGGGAGCGTAGTTCAGGGGACTGCTATAGTACCGCTCGATCTGATTCTCCATGGCCCAGGAAAAAATATCCCGCAGCGAAATGAAATAGAGATGCGCATCCAGGGCTATTTCATAATCCAGGCCAATATAACAGTCACGAAGCATTTTTCCATCCAGTACGCAGAGGGCAAATGCGACGATTTTCCCGCAGGAATCCCGCCAGACAAAGAAACGGCCCATACCTTCCAGTGCCGTTGCAAGTCCCGCAAAATACTCTATAGTCAGCACCTCGAATTGAAACTTCGAGTGGGTTATCACCTGACGATATAGGGGGTAAATTTCATCCAGGACAGGGGTGAAATCCTTGAGAACTTCCATAGAGAATTTTCCCAGACGATCGGCATCCCGGAATTTGCGGCGCAGGTTTTTGCGGGTCTTGTAGCTTAGCGTCCGCTCCATGTAATCTTCGAAATCCCGGTAGGCAAGATCTATCCTGCAAGCCGGGAAGCTTGGAATCCGGGCATAACCGTTCGCGGAAAAAAACTTCAATGCTGCGCGATAGCTGGAGGGAAAATCCTTCAGCACGATCAAGGATGCCTTCAACCTGCGCGCGGCCTTGGGAAGCGCTTGGTGCAAAAGCATGGAAACTTCGGTGTGATCGCATTCTTTTCCGGCTAGTGTCCCCTCCCCGGTGGAGCACCCCACCATCAGCATCCGGATCTCGCACCTGGACGGAAACCGGCGCTGCAGCCATCCTCCCAACCCCTGTTTCAGCGAAGACGGAAGTCCTTTCAGAATGCTCTCTCTCACCAGGAAGAGCGGCTGCACAAACGACTTCCCGTTGCTTTTTTCCAGAATCAGAAAATAATGGTCGAATTGCTCCCCGAGGGCTCCCTGGATCAACTGGTAATAGGAATGTTTGAAACATTTGCCGGCGTAGCTTTCCTTCCAGGAAGCGTCGAGCGAATCCGGAACAGATCGGACAATACTTGCTCTTCCTCCACGGATTTCGATGTAATCCTTCATTTCACGGGACCCGATGGATGAATCCATCGGGTCCCCTTCAAGCAGTTTGTTCAAGGCGGTGTTGTTTGTCGTCGTCATATGTGCGTTTGCGGCTGGAACTCAGCATCGTGTTGAACAAGGATTGCGTACTCCTAAATAAAGTCAAATTGTGACGGGTGGTATGCGAATTATTCTGTCGTACGCACGTAAAATAGAGGCAGGATTTTGTCTATGTCATATTTTCCCCCAAAACGGTTGCGCTCTCGAAACGGTTACGTTTTTCACCGACCACAAGCCGGTGACGGGGATTACCCCGAACTGCACGGAAATCATGCAACAGCGTGTCAAGGCATATCGTTTGCGGCTTCATCGATTAATTCAGCGGGGCTGACATATATCTTCCCCTTCTGATTATTTCATTTCTCATTTGCCGGAACCGCTCTCGCGCATCCTCCTCGATGAAGAATTTCCCTACAAATCGGGGTACCCAGTGGCCGGGAACAATATCCGCATGGTAGCTGATGCGTGTTTGATCGCCCGCCTGCAAGAGTATTGTCGTCTCCTCCATTTCACGCATGCTGCCACGGATCATGCGTTCGTGAATTTTGTTGAAGGGAGACAGGTTGATTTCCCCCACCGAGTCAAATGTATAAGAAAGGAATCCATATTTTGTGATCCCTCGTTGTGAGACGTACAAATTATTGCCTGTTCTGCTGATGACTTTACTGAACTGGACACCGGAAATGAAGCTGGCGATGTTATCGAAATCCGTCAAGACTGCCCATGCCTGCTGCGGCATGACAGGTACAAGAAAGGTTACGTAAATGATAATGCGCCCGCTATCGTGCTGTACTCTGACCTCGATTTCCTTATTATCGTTTCCTGAAATTGGAGCATTGAGAAGCATTCCAAGCAGAAAGGCGGCGGATGCCGCCAGACTATTCAACGTCCAGCCCGCTACCGTGTCGCGGCTTCTGCAGGGTGCCAAGGAGCCTTAACCGGGTTTTACGTTCCATTGCGCCCCTAAACCCCTATATTCGAGAATGGCTTCCGCAGCGCGCCATATATTCGAGAATGACTTCCGCAGCGCGAGAGGCGGCCGGCTTGTCCGAAAAGGAAAAGGTATTCGCCCAAGCAGCGCGCTGGAGAGGGGCATATACCTCGAGATTCTTCATCGCACTTTCCAAGACGCAAGGAAGCATTGAGACATCGTGGATAACGTCTCCCAGGAACCACTGCGCGTAATAAGGATCTTTTTTCCAGTCCGTCTTACGAGTGTCGAAGAAAATCGCGGGCCGTGGCCGGCGAATCCACTCGTAGATCTGGCTGGAAACATCACCAAGATATATATCTGCTGACCGGGTGTAGCTCATATCGATCAAATTCAAGCTGCCCGTGTCGACAATAACATTGGAGAGTCCACGAAAGCGCGTCGGCAATGCAGAGCGAATGCGCATCTTTCGATTAATGATCGATGTATGAATTCGACGTTTGAACAGCATGATGTGAGGCGCGAACACGAGATTATAATTCCGCTGCGAAGCAAACCAGTCTAGCACCTGCTCTCCTATCGTATACCACGAGGAGAGCAGTGGATTGAAATGCGGATTGTAGATCACCGTCGGCTTGCCATTGTCGAACAGCCGGGCGCAAGGCCGAGCGTCCACGAAATCATATTTCGGATAGCCAATAACTGCGTACCCATCGCGCCGGATCAGGCCTTTCGCCAACATGCGGTCACGCACTTTCTCGCCGGACAGCAGCACTAGATCGAAATGTCGCGTAATCTTCTGAAACCCGGCGGCGCCATCGCCCGCTCCATGTGGCAGATAGATCAGCTTCAGCGACGATAACCCGAACCGAGTCTTTAGAAATGTGGACGTCGTTTCCGGGACAACCAACGCCTCGAGCGCAGCGAAGACATTCAAATTCTCCTTCAGGATCGCGATCCGCCTGTACGGTGCGACAGCATGAAGCACATGATCGATAGTTCGGCCAAGCTGGCCGAACCTCAGCTGGGTGAAGCGGACGTTCGAGCCAATCGGCATCATTTCCCGAGCGAGCGCATGCTGCTCCGCGCTAGAGGTTAATATTTCAACATCGGCGCCAGCTTTGGCTAACGCAGCCGCAACCATGATTGTATGGGGCAACTGATGCGTTGCATCATGATTGAATAGAAATCCGATTCGCATACCTTCAACGACCTCCTCGCTCAAATACGACTATTATTGCCCAACCTCTCAAAGCGTAAAATTGGTTTTATCTTCTACTCAGGCTCGTCATCACCCTCTTCCTGCATAGAGTGGCACCAGAAATCCGGGTTGTTATAGCGCACCGTAAAGTGCTTCGATGTCGACCGATGCAGTACGTACTGTGAAGTCAAAGTTGCCGATCAGATTGAATTTCCGCTAGGCGACAGGCGAAATTCACTTGAGGATCTTGATAGCTTCTTCGTCGCTTGCCGCGAGTTTCTGATCGTATACTGGGTCAGCTCACGAAACGGATAAAGTCGTACGCTAACCCAGTGAAGAATTCATGAATTCAAGGACTTGCAAAATCGCATGAGTACTGATTTTTGAGTTAATTTTGAATTCATAGAACATTGTTTTAATCAATAAGTTGTAAATTTTTGCGTGCTTTAAATTCCGTTTCGTGAGCTGACCCCTACTTGCAACATTTTAGAAAAGATCCCTGACGCAACGATGACAATTACATTACAAGTATGTAATCAAATAACTTGAAAATTGACGTTCTCCCGGAAAATTGATACAGGTTGAAACTGGAGGTAGGATTGCTTCCCGAAGCCCCGAACGGGCAAGGAGAAGTGATGAAGAGGTTAAGATTTACGGAAGAGCAAATCATTTATGCGCTGCGGCTGGCCGACGGCGGCAAGGCGGTGGTCGATATGTGCCGGCAGCTTGGCGTGTCGGAGGCCACGTTCTACACGTGGAAGAAGAAATACGCGGACCTGGGTGTGAGCTAGCTACGCAAGCTCAAGCAGATCGAGGATGAGAATGCAAGGCTGCGACGCATCGTGGCCGACCTGACGCTGGACAAGCAGATCCTGCAGGAGGTGGTGCGAAAAAACTCTGAAGGCTGCCAAGCGGCGCGAGCTGGCAGCCTGGATGCAGGAGCGCTTCAAAATCAGTGTGCAGCGATCATTTCACCTGGCGCTGCTGCGGCGCTCGGTGTGGTATGCCAAGAGTATGGCGCGTGATCAAAGCGCATTGTGCCAGCGCATTCGCGACATTGCCATGAATCGTCCCAGGTTTGGCTACCTGCGAGTGCTAGTGATGCTCAAGCGCGAAGGTTGGCAGGTGGGCAAAAAACGCGTGTATCGGCTGTATCGCCAGGAGGGTCTGCAGCTGCGAATGAAGGTCAAACGCCGCAAGCGCATCGCCTTACTGCGCGGCAGGCCTCAGGCACCCACCGGTCCGAACCACCATTGGAGCATGGATTTTGTCCACGACCAGATGCTCGACGGACGGGCATTTCGCATCCTCACGGTCATTGATCAGTGGAGTCGCGAGAGTGTGTGCCTGGAGGCCAACTTCAGGCTGTCCGGGCGAT
>JBDTDT010000055.1:0-16319 GCA_039922995.1 Nitrosospira sp.
TTATTGGTACGTCCGGATAATGCAAATGAGCCGGTATTGGAGCTGGACTTTACTCCGTTTAATCGTGATTTTCCGAGATTGAAGGAAACTCGTTCGATTGGGCAGGGGGTAATGTTTCTCAACAAGCAATTGGCGAGTACGCTGTTTACTCAATCCGGCATCGGAGCAGCCAAATTGTTGCATTTTTTAACCGTGCATTGTATGGATGGCCAGCAATTGATGCTCCACGGCAATTTTGCGGATATTACAGCGCTGCGCACGGGGTTGCGCCGTGCGCTCGGTTTACTGGATGCCTATCCCGGGGAGGCTCCGTGGCAGGCAATTGCGGAGCCATTGAGCGGATTAGGCTTCGCCCCCGGTTGGGGGAATTGCGTCACGCGCGTGAGTGACACCATGAGTCTATTGGTGGATATTCTTGAAGCAGCTTCGCCACAAATTCTTGAGAACTTTCTGGCACGCATTCCAATGATCTCGCGGCTGTTGATTCTGTCACCCCATGGCTATTTTGGGCAGGATAACGTATTGGGAATGCCGGATACCGGCGGTCAGGTTGTCTATATTCTCGATCAGGTACGTGCGCTGGAACGGGAAATGAGCGAGCGTCTCGTTTTGCAGGGGATCGAGGTGCCACCCAAGATTCTGATATGTACCCGCCTGATTCCTGATGCAGGAGAGACCTCGTGCAACCAACCATTGGAAAAAGTCCACGGTACTCAAAATTCTTGGATTGTGCGCGTGCCATTTCGAAAATCAAATGGTGAAGTTATTCGACACTGGATATCCCGTTTCGAGATATGGCCGTATCTTGAGGATTTTGCACGCGATATTGAACGTGAAGCGCTAGCGCAACTGAGCGGCCGTCCGGATCTCGTGATCGGCAATTACTCCGATGGCAACCTGGTAGCCTCTCTTATTTCGAAACGGATGGGAGTAACTCAATGCAATATCGCGCACGCCCTGGAGCAAAGCAAATATCTCCATTCCGCGTTGCACTGGCGGGAGAGTGAGCATCAATACCATTTCAACTGTCAATACACCGCCGATCTCATCGCAATGAATAGTGCAGATTTCATTATTACCAGTACTTATCAGGAAATCGCTGGCACTCCCCATACGGTGGGTCAGTATGAAACCTATCAGAACTACACAATGCCAGGATTGTATCGGGTAGTAAACGGCATCGATCTTTTCGACCCAAAATTCAATATCGTATCCCCAGGCGCCGATGCCGAAGTGTATTTTTCTTACCTGGACAGTGAACGCCGACTAAAATCTCTGCTTCCCGATATTGAACGTCTTTTGTACGCAGACGATCCTGGTGTGCCGTGGCGAGGCCATTTCGATGATCCCGCCAAACCCTTGATTTTTACGATGGCGCGTCTTGATTTAGTCAAGAATCTGACTGGATTAGCCTCATGGTTTGCGCAATGCGCACGTTTGTCGGATGTCGCCAATCTATTAATAGTAGGAGGGCATATCGACCCCGCGGCGTCGACGGATAGTGAGGAACGTGCTGAAATAGATCATATGCACGCTATAATAAATGAATATAAGCTGGAAGGACGAATGCGCTGGCTCGGTACTCGGCTGGAAAAGAATCTGGCTGGTGAACTGTATCGTCACATTGCTGACCGACGCGGTATTTTTGTACAACCTGCTCGATTTGAGGCATTCGGATTAACCATTATAGAGGCTATGGCCTCCGGTCTACCCGTATTTGCCACCTGCTATGGTGGTCCGCGGGAAATCATTCAGCACGGTGTTTCGGGTTATCAGTTTGATCCCAACGATGGTACAGCGGCAGCCGCTGCCATGGCGGATTTTTTTGCACGTTCGGCGGCTGACCCCGCTTCTTGGGATAATGTTTCCGAGATGGCTTTAAAGCGCGTCGAATTGCGGTACACATGGCGCCTCTACGCAGATCGAATGATGACGCTATCGCGTATTTACGGCTTCTGGAAATTTGTCAGCAACCTTGAGCATGAGGAGACTACGCGTTATCTCAATATGTTTTACTATTTACAATTTCGCCCCATGGCACAGATGTTGCCCCAGCGATGAGAAATATAAGAAATTCGAAGCGCAGCGGACCTTCTAACTTTTTCGTAATAAAATAGCATTTGAAGAAAATGAGGCTTCACTTTATTTGTCATCTGCAGGTATTTTTGCAATTTTCGATACGGCTTGAATACGATTGTAAACGTCCAGTTTCTTAAAGATGTTCTGCAGGTGGTTTTTAACCGTAAAGATGCTGATTCCCAAAACGGTGGCAATCTCTGAATTGGTTTTGCCTATCTTGACACAATTCAGTATTTCGATTTCGCGATTACTCAATCCGTAGTCCTCCATATTCGGAGTAGAAGACACACGGTGATCACAATAGGGGAGGGGTTTGAGCCTGCCTAGCGCATTGTCAATGTAAGGAAGCAGAATTTCTCAATCGCATCACTCGAGGAGACATCGAGTTTGTTTTTTGAACTGAAAATGAGGTAAAGGCAGTCATGGTTTCCGCGTTCATCGCTAATGCCATGTATTAATAGAGATCGCATGCCCTGCAACGCAATCCCAAGGGAGCACGGTAGACCGCGCTCCTCGTCTTCGAGCAGAAATCCGGATTCACCCGCGCTTAAAGTGTACGGTTTCTTGTCTAGTTGGATCCAGCGATTAAAAAGTCCCTGAAGCAGAGGGGACACGCTCTCCATATTTGTATCATTGGTTCTAATGCCTAGCAAGGCAGAAACAATGTCATAGCTGATAAGGTTGGCATTAAAATTTCCCCATGCCGAAAGCATAATCTCGTGAGGTAAATAATGCTGTATCTCACCTTGTAGCCATAGTAGAAAATCATAATGCCGACGCACGGCTATCCCTTCCTGGATTATCCGGGAATGTCGTTTTGCATCTTCGGCAGAGAAAGGGAAGGAAAGAACCATGTCAGATGTTTCGGTATAGTTGAGAATACATTTTTCGTTGCTGCGGCAAACTATTCAGCCAGTGTCGGGCGTTGACGTATATTATCAAGCAATAATTGTGCCTTAATTAACATCAAGTTTATTAAGACTAAAAAAACTTTTTGCTCGATACTGTAAATAATCCCGACGTATCGAAAGCATTCTTCTATTTATCGATCCCTAAATCCAATACTTCATTTCATCGACCCATGATATTTCTGGAGATTCCAAGATATAGCTGTCCGTGTTCTTACTTCGCCGCAATCCGTACGAATTTCTTGTTGACCCCATTCTTTATTGATAGAATCAAAAGCGATAATTAAGATTTTCGGTTGTTTCCGCGCCTGCTTTGTTGTATTTTTGGGGCATCGCGAAGTAGCCTGGGAATATTTGACGAGAAAACCGTCCCAGATGCTTTTCTTCAATTTGTGGACATTATTGCAGGTCAAGGTGCAAATTTTCTCAGCTGCATTTCCGCTAAATGACCTCCATTAGAGGAAACATTTCTTATTGCTTGCCAGCATGTTTTATGTCTGGGGAAGGCCAAAGGAGCTTTTGTGAATAAGAAAATTATCGGTATTGCGCTAATTTCGGTAGCCTGGTCGTGGCCGGTGGCTGCGGCGTCCACGCAACCAGAGCCACAAACGCAATCACAACCGCTGGTTCATGGCGATGGTTGGCGGCTTGTCCGTTCAATTCAGCTCGGAAATTCGGGGAATTATATCCATATGGTCCTGATCGATAGTAAGCGGGATATGGATAAAGCCGTTTATGGCGCGGCTCTGAGCAAGATATGCAGATCTCAGCCTGACTTCTGCAGGGTAAGATTCTGGAATGAAGAACGCTATGTTCCCCAATCAATTTCGTTTACCGATGCACAGTTTAAAACGTTGAGAGCTGAATATGTTTTCAACCGTGCAGGTTCGGTCCAGGAGATGCGATACGCTTGTACAGTTGTATCAGACAAGAATCAATGTTTTTCGCACTGACCAGTAGAAGTCGTTTCTGATGCGCTTTCAGATTTATATATATATTTGATAATAAAGGAAATTTAATGCCACGTCGGTTAATAAGCTCAGGTTCCACATTTGAGCGGGATATCGGGTACTCGCGAGCCGTGGTGGATGGTGAATGGATTTTTGTCTCAGGTACGACCGGCTTCGATTATAGCAAAATGACAATATCTGATGATGTGGTGGAGCAAGCCGAGCAGTGTCTTGAGAATATTCGCGCAGCGCTTGACCAAGCGGGAGCAAGTATGCAAGACATCGTCCGAGTAACCTACGTACTGCCGGACGCTGCCGATTTCCCAAAATGCTGGCCAATCCTGTCCAAATATTTTGGCGAAATCAGACCTGCGGCGATGATGATCTCGGCTGGCCTATCCGATCCCCGAATGCGTATCGAAATTCAGGCAACTGCCCGCCAAGGCTCCGGTACCTGACGGTCAGTTAACAAATATGTAATCGATGAGTGAGTTTACGTTTGGATGCTGCTAATAATAAATTGATTTCGAGGGGAGGTAATGAATGGCTGCAAAAACGAACATAGTCTTTATCAGCTTCGCGCTCAGAGATATCAAGTTGCGCGATCAGTTACTTGAGCAGTTAAATAAAGAGCAAACTACTTTCTCGTTTGTGGATATGCCGGTCAAGCAATCATGGGAACCAGCCTGGAAGGAGGAATGCCGGACTAAAGTTACCGGTTGTGACGGTGTAATCGCACTTGTTACGAAGAATGTTGTCAGAGCTGATGGTCAGCTATGGGAAATACGCTGCGCATTTGAAGGGAGAATGCCTGTGTTGTTGCTTCACGGAGATGCCGAAAAACTTCCATCAAAATTGCCTGACCCTGTAAGTGATCGCGAAATCGATGCATGGACATGGCCCACCATCTCTGCGTTCCTCAATAGACTGTAGGAGATATCCCAATATCCGCATGTCATGCAAGCAGGACCCTCGTATCGGGCTCATACAAGGATTCGTAGATTCATGAGACGAACAATGCGGTATGACGACTGTTTTAGTGCAGCACGCGCAAAACAGCGATACGTTGCTCGATCTTCCGCATTATTCGCTTATATGGCGGTGCATCAATTCCTCCGAAGCGTCGCTTAAATTCAGCTTCGGACATAAATTCGGGAAGATCAGTCCAGAAGGGCATCAAATCCGCATCCGTCAGGCCCGACGTAACGCGGTGTTGAAGTTGTTTGGCCGAAACTTCGCTTGCTACAGCTTTCTCACCAAATTTTGTACCCGCTCGGTCAGCGGCAATATCATTGAATGAGAAACCGCTCCCGAAGCGGGAATCGTCTATCTCTTTATACAACCCGACCGCATCGGATAACGCTGTGTCAGCATAGGCAGCAATCGTGGCCGACACCATGAAATGTTTTGCAAAGTCGTCTCGACCGTCGATCGTAACCGTCCGGTACTCAGGACGTGGCCAGCTAGCGGCCTCGGGAATGATCTGCTCCAGGGAAATTCCCAGTACATAAAATGTTGCGACTAAAATTACCGCCCGGTTTTCCGCCAATACATTGCCTTCCATAGAGCGCTGGGTCGCGAGACGCATCAATGGTGGCAGAATTTCCGAGAGAGGTACTGCTACATTCTCCTTCTTGCTATTCGACGCCAATAGAGATTGGTAACGAAGCAGGCGCTGCTGCTCCTGAATGCCGACGACTGACGCGTGCATTTTCGTAGAAAAAATATCTTCCCAGCGATAGAAAATACTCAGTTCGTCAGGTGACATTTTTACCAGCCGAAGTGCGTCAAACCCGGTCCGATATTCCGGACTGCGCCGCAACCAGCGTACAAGCTGAGGCACAAGTATGTCGGTAAGCGCGTCAGGTAGTGAAAGTTTTCCGATATGCACTGCTCGAAGCCGCGGGAGCCCGGCGGTTTCAACAAGTGTTGCTTCGAGGTTCAGATAGCCGTTGAGCGGAATTCCATTCATGGGTAGACTCAGGCGAATAACAGCATTGCGATTGGCAAGCGCTAACTGTGCGCTACCTTTTCCCAAACGATTCGCCAGATAATTGGCGGCAAGATCAGCGTCTGCAGGCATTACTCTGGCGGCAGCAAGCATTCCTGGCTTGTGGACCCAACGGTGCGCATCGACAACCTGCTTTGCCCGCTCCACATGCTCCGGAGTAAGGATAATCCGGCGGTCGATGCGAGGGCTGCCTTCTATAGCCAGAAAAAACGTGATCGTCAACGCCAGGAAAACAATAAACAGCAAACCTGCGAGCGCAAGCGAGAGTTTGCGCATGATCAACCGGCTGTCATATTCTCGGCGTATTCATCCGGAACAAAAAAAAAGGAAATCAATTCTAGGATGCCTAATGGAATAGGCGTCTGAACTAGGACTACCAATAAGGTCTATAATATCCGCCCCAATAAAACGGACTGCCATAATATCCGTATCCATAATATGGATTAAAGCCGTAGCCGCCAAAACCCGAATAGCCGTAACCGTAGGGGTTATTCTGATAAACCGGCCATAAATAAATAGCCTTGGATGCAAGCAATAGCATCCTGACAGTTTTTTTCCCTATGGTACGCTCGATATCGCCATTAATTGTCCCGGCAATGGTGATTTCCTTATCCTTCGCATAAACGGCAGGATCAAGAAATTCGGTGCTTTTTACGACAAAACGTCCTTCACTTTGTTTGTTTAACTGTGGACGGCCGTAAAAGTTCAGGGGATAAGATAATATTTGCACGAGTGTGAAATTCTCCTCGTTGTCCACATCGATGATAACGCCACCCCATCGCACTGATGTATCCTTATAGCCATTCGGGTTTTGGCTTGCCTGACTGTATGGGACATCCGTCACGGGCACATCTTTGACAGCAGCGGGCAATCCTGCACAAGCGCTCAATAACAAACAGCCTAATAATAAATATTGTCTCATGCTTTTCCTCTTAATTATGAAAATGCAACAACCGGGCTTTTCATTCCCGGTCCGGCCTCAAGCGCATCAGAAAATTGGCGCGCATCTGAAACTAAATACAGCTTATAAGTTAGTTGTAGCAGATGATTATTCCGACATCCAATAATAAAAGAATGGGACATCCAAGTGCGGGCATTTCGTCTCCTCCAGAAAATCAGCGAGTATCTGGCTGACTTCTTCAGACGCTTCGTTTTTCACCCAATGGCGCGAATCGCGGATTCGATGAACACGGCTGTAAGGTACCTTCGCTCGATCCCTTCGAACAACTCGATTCCGAAAAGCGGGATCAAGTTCACCCCAGATTAAAAGAGAAAGAATCTTCTGAGAAGTTGTATCCGCGCATATCTGGTACCAGCACGGAGAAGCCAACAGCTACCAGGAATGACGGATGGCCTCGCCTCGGCCGTAACGACATGCAACTCGAAACCGTCTTTTGTGACGTGCTCGTGACGCAGTTCTGCCTTTTCCAATGTGTCTCCATTGACTGTGTGCCGGTCGGCCCAGGACCAAAGCATGTGACAAATAGAAAGACGCTGTTGATAGAGGTTGAAAAGATTGTATCTCTGACGGTATTTGACGGTATATATTGTTACTCCATAACTGACCCGATATGACTAACGACGCTGTTGCAAATATAGCGAAAATCCCCTTAAAATCGATGCCGCTTGGGCAGCTGTGAGTGGTTTCGAGCGGATTGGGGATCGACAAATTCGCTCGTCTGACGGGCATTGAGAGGGTTACGTCCGCTGAGAAAACAGGAATTCAATATACCGGTCGGAGACCCAAACAGCCGGCGTGTGTTGCCGCCGCTATGGGTGGGCTTGGATAAGCCCCAGCCTACCAGTAGCAATGCGAGACACAATAGTTTAGACTTCGCTAGTAAAACGTGAGTATTGCAAATAATTTCCCAGGCTGAGCGGAACACGATACAAAAGTATGTCCAATTGACACGAGACGCTGCTTTAAAGTGGTTCGGGTTAAAATTTTCATCGTTTCTCGCTTCTTCTGTGTAGCTGGATTTATTGTGCAAGCCATTGATAACTTGGCGTAGTAATATCTACGCTTTATTTTTGCGGCAGGGGTAATTGCAAAATGTAAAAGCATTGGTCAATATGCTGCTCGAAAAAAGAACAAAATCTGCTAAGCTTTCGTCGGTTGCTTGAGCGTTGTCTACAGCTTAGGCCTACATCTTCCTGACTTCAATCTCTCATGCAACCGGGCCGCGGCAGTAGCGGTGGCCATTGGCCCCGGTAACCCCAATTTTTCCAAACTAATACGATAAAAATTTAATTTAATATATGCTTGAAATATAAGGAATATTATTTTGAATGCAATTCTGAATGCACGAAAAGCAATAATGCCTGTCCAAGCAGCTTCCAAGAAAACCGAACAATGGGTGGCTATGCCAGAACAGCTCTTTCAAAGAACTCCCATTCTCTCCGGCGATGATATCGTTGCAAAGCGAGAGGAGATACGCACCTATTTTCATGCCACGCTCGATCGTTACGAACAGCTTTTCGAGACGCTGGATGGCGATGAGGCCTATTTTAAAAAACCGATCTCGTTACGTCATCCGCTAATCTTTTATTTAGGCCATACGTCAACTTTTTTTACTAATAAGCTGCTGCTTGCGGGACTGATTACGGAACGAATCAACCCCAGAATGGAATCCATGTTCGCGGTCGGCGTGGATGAGATGAGCTGGGATGATCTGAACACTACCCATTACAGCTGGCCTGCTATTGAAGAAGTACGTGCCTACCGGAAAACCGTACGTGGCATGGTCGACCGGCTTATCAGCGAAACGCCGTTGACTTTGCCCATTGGCTGGGATAGCCCCTGGTGGACCATCATGATGGGCATCGAACATGAGCGCATTCATCTGGAGACTTCTTCAGTATTAATCCGGCAGCACGCACTTGAGCATGTCAGGCCGCATTCTGCCTGGGAACCTTGCCGGAAATCCGGCAAGGCGCCGCAAAACCGGTTAATCGACGTGCCGGCGGGTATTGTGAATGTGGGCAAGAGCAAGACGGATCTATTCTATGGATGGGACAATGAGTACGGCCGCCATATAGCGGAAGTTCCAGCTTTTCAGGCTGGCAAGTACCTGGTGAGCAACCAGGAATTCCTCGAATTCGTTGAGGCAAACGGCTACCTTGCGGAAGACTGCTGGGAAGAGGAAGGTCGCGCCTGGCAACGTCACACCCTTGCGGAATACCCTACCTTCTGGATCAGGCATGGCAACGAGTGGCGGCTGCGCGTGATGACCGAAGAAATACCCATGCCCTGGGATTGGCCGGCAGAGGTAAACTATCATGAGGCTAAAGCCTTTTGCAACTGGAAAGCGGCGGCAACCGGCCAGCCGTTCAGATTACCAACGGAAGACGAGTGGTATCGGCTCTATGACGTAGCCGGGTTGTCCGAAGTCCACCACGCTGAACCAGCGGCAGCCAATATCCACCTCGACCACTTCGCTTCCAGTCACCCCGTCAATGAATTTCCACAGGGAGAATTCTACGATGTGGTCGGCAATGTCTGGCAGTGGACAGAAACGCCGATCTACCCTTTTGAGGGTTTCGACATCCACCCGCATTATGACGATTTCACCACGCCAACATTCGACTGCCGGCATAATCTCATGAAGGGCGGTTCCTGGATTTCGAGCGGCAACGAGTCGCTGAAGAGCGCCCGTTATGCTTTCCGCCGTCATTTCTTCCAGCACGCCGGGTTTCGCTACGTGATCGCAGAGGCACCTGCTATCCAGCACGACTCTCATTATGAAACGGATAAGTTGCTCTCCGAGTATGCCGAGTTCCACTATGGGGATGAGTATTTTGGTGTGCCCAACTTTCCGAAGGCGCTGGCTGAACTGGCTATCGGCGCCATGGGTGGCAAACCAGCGCGCAAAGCCCTTGATCTCGGTTGTGCTTCAGGACGCGGCACCTTCGAACTGGCCCGGCATTTCGACGATGTGACAGGGATCGACTTCTCCGCCCGCTTCATCGGCCAGGGTGTCCAGCTTGCTGGCCAGGGAATGTTGCGCTATACGCTCACGGATGAGGGTGATCTCGTTTTTTACAAGGAACGTACGCTGACGGGTCTTGGTCTCGATACGGTCAAGCATAAGGTAAAGTTTTACCAGGGCGATGCCTGTAATCTTAAAACCCTGTTCACCGGCTATGACCTGATCCTTGCCGCCAACCTGATCGATCGCCTTTATGATCCGGCCAAACTCCTGACAACCATCCATGCGCGGCTTAACATCGGCGGCATTTTGCTGATTGCATCGCCTTATACCTGGCTGGAAGAGCATACCAAACGGGAAGCCTGGGTTGGCGGATTCAAGCGCGACGGCGAAAGCTTCGGTACTCTGGATGGCCTGAAAGAAATTCTCGGCAGCCATTTCAAACTGATTCAAGGTCCGCAGGAAGTCCCATTTGTAATTCGAGAAACCCGGCGAAAATTCCAGCACACGCTATCGGAGGTGACGATCTGGGAGAGAATTGCTTGAGTGGCAGCCACGTTTTTCACCATGACTTTAATAGCGATATCAATCGTGCAGGTACCGCCAGCCTGAAGTATGACGGGCGGCAAAGTATGTTTGGCACAACAGGGGTCATCCCGCTATGGGTAGCGGACATGGATTTTGCCGGACCCCCGTCCGTGACCCGGGCGCTTGCGGAACGCGCCGCCCATCCTTTATATGGATATACAGTCTATCCGGACAGCTTGTACGAAGCGTTGATAGCCTGGTTGAGGCGGCGCCATGGCTGGGAAGTGCAGCGAGAATGGATCGTCATGTGCCCGGGCGTGGTGCCCTCGCTGCATGCAGCGGTTATGGCTTTCGCTGAGCCCGGCGAATCGGTCATCGTGCAGCCGCCGGTGTATTTCCCCTTTTTCTCTGCGGTCACCAGCACCGGCAGGCAGCTGATATACAATTCATTGTGTCTGCAGAATAACCGGTATGGCATCGACTTCGATCACCTGGAGCAATGCGCAGAAGGAGCCCGTCTGTTCCTGTTATGTTCTCCGCATAACCCGGTCGGAAGGGTATGGAGCAGGCAGGAACTGGAAAACATTTTGAGGATCGCAAAGAAACACGATCTGGTGATATTCTCGGATGAAATCCACGCTGATCTGGTCTACCCCGGGAACAAGCATCATACACTTTCGATGCTGGCGGAGATGGCAGCCGAATACAGCCCTCATATCGTAACCGCCATCGCACCCAGTAAGACATTCAATATACCGGGATTGAATCTTTCCACTCTCATCGTGCCTGATCCGGACTGTCGCAGAGCGTTTATCCGGGCGCTCGATACCATGCACGTCAGCGCATCCAATCCTTTCAGTATCGTCGCGTTTGAAGCAGCTTACCGGGAAGGTGAGTCATGGCTGGATGAATTGCTGATTTATCTCCGGCAAACGCGGGACTACGTGGCGGAATACCTGGTGACCCATCTTCCGGAAATCCGGCTTATCGAACCGGAGGGCACCTACCTCCTATGGCTTGACTGCCGTGCGCTGGCGGCTCGACTTGAAGTAAATGATGTACAACTCAGGCATTTCTTCGTGCATGAAGCTGGCGTAGGCATGAGTCCAGGCACACTGTTCGGGGAGGCAGGCAGCGGTTTCATGCGCATGAACATTGGTGCACCGCGCCATGTCATTCAAGCGGCCCTCGAAAATATCAGGAAAGCCGAACATAGGGTGCGGGAAGGAATGACTTCAGCCTGACGGCATCTCCGGAAGTCCGCATTGAGAGTATCCGCTGCGCGGATTGCCTGCTCAATTCGTTTCGTTCGCAATATCATGAATTCAGAGATACTTTCCCATAGCGGCTGGAGTGCGGTTTTCGCCACCATATGCATCTGGACCGGCTTCATTCTTGTCACGCGTCATGCGGGTACAGGCACACTGACAAGCTGGGATATCACCTCGCTGCGCTTCGGTGTCGGCGCGCTGATCGCGATCTTTTTTCTGCCGCGGATAATATTGCCCCCGCTTAAAGTGATCGCACTGTTTTCATTGTTTGGCGGCATCGGTTACGCTATTGCCGTATATGCCGCATTTCGAATGTCGCCCGCTGCTCATGCTTCGGTACTGCTGCCCGGTGCGTTCCCTTTGAGACGGCCATTATTGCATGGCTCTGGTTTGGGCAGAAACCTTTACGTCAGCACCGCATCGCACTCGTAATTGTTTTTGCCGGTATCGTATTGACTGCCGCCGACTCATTTTCGCGGGGTCCGCAACTTACCCGCTTGCAGATTCTTGGTGACCTGCTGTTTCTTTGCGGTTCATCGTCGTGGGCGGTGTTTACCCTGCTTCTCAGCCGCTATCCCGTCCGGCCGCTTGCAGCAACGGTAGCTACTACGTTGGGCAGTGCTGTAGTCTACCTGCCGGTCTGGTGGTTGTTCCTGCCCAGTACGCTTGCACAAGCACCTGTGGGCGAGATTGCGATTCAAGCAATATACCAGGGTGTACTGGTGGTCTTCATCGCGATGCTGCTCTATACCTTCTCGGTGCGTCGTCTCGGGTCCCAGACAGTGGCATTGCTCATGGCATTTGTGCCCGTCATATCGGCGCTCGCCGCGGTGCCTTTTCTGGGTGAACCGCTAACTCTGCTTACTCTGGGGGGATTAATAGCCGTGACAGTGGGTGCTGTGCTTGGAACACGGACGCCACCGTTAAAAGAAGATTGAGAACGTGAATGCAAATAAACTAAACGTGCTTCGACAAAGGCATAATCCTGAATTCGGCGATTGAACCGAGTGGAGCGAGTTGCAATAGAGTCATGCGCCATAAAAATTATGCAATCCGCCCGTAGCGAACTTACCCCGGAAGGGGTCAAGTGATCCCGAAAATAGTTGCGGGTCATGGTGTTGAATGGATAAATCAGCGGTCAACTGACGGATTCGGGATAATGTGCCTGGTATTTAATTGCATGAATGCCGATTTCAAAGGTTTATCCCGGATTTGGGCTTAATGCAGGCAGCACAATTGTATACGGGTTCGCAAGCGTACCCTGTAAGGTAAGTAATCAATTCAACCATGACAACCCCCGCACTTTCTTCGACCTCCCCCGCTGGCGTTGTGCCCCGCATCTCATCGCTAACCCTGCCGTCCGCCTGGGCGGCGCAAGCCGAATCGCAGCTTTCCGATGGAGAGAGGGCGCTGGCTTGGATGGAGATCGATCTCGATACTCACCTGCATTTTGCATCCGGGTTGGTAGTCATTACCAATCGACGCATACTTGCAAGCACAGAGGACGATATGATTTGGCGGGAGTGGGCATACCGGGCGGGACTGACGCTGGTACGTTACGATCACTCCGGCGTTGGCAGCCTCGAGCTTCTTGATGCGGATTCGCTTCTTGCCCGCTGGCGTTACACGCTCGGCAGCGATGTCGCCGCCAGACGTTTGATAGAGCATTTTACGCAGCAACTCGGCTATCAATTGACCGGGGTACCGCTCCCGCCACCCTCGGAGATTCTGTGTCCTACATGCCAAAGGGTACTTGATGCACCGTTATCGCCCGGTCAGGAAGAGTGCGCGTCATGCAGCAGTGAAGTCCATGCGCCGCCTTCGACGTGGACGCTGTTCCGTTTGTGGCGGTTTGCCAGACCCTACAGGTGGCGGTTGCTTGCCGGATTTCTGCTGACATTGGGCAGTACGGCGGCGACGCTGGTGCCGCCTTACTTGACCATGCCGCTAATGGACAACGTACTGATTCCCTATCAGAACGGCAAGCCGATCGATAGTGAGTTGGTCACCTTTTACCTTACTGGTCTGCTCGGTGCCGAAGTTCTGGCGTGGACGCTGGGTTGGGCGCGCACCTATATACTGGCGCTGGTGTCCGAACGTATCGGTGCCGACCTGCGTACCGCCACCTACGAACATCTCCTCAAGCTATCGCAGGAGTATTTTGGCGGCAAACGTACCGGCGACCTGATGGCGCGCATCGGCTCGGAAACCGATCGTATCAATGTTTTCATTTCGCTGCACCTGCTCGACTTCGCTACCGACGTGTTGATGATCGGCATGACAACGGTAATCTTGGTCTCGATCAATCCCTGGCTGGCACTGGTTACTCTGCTACCCTTGCCTATCATCGCATGGCTCATCCACCTGGTACGCGACAGATTGCGCACGGGATTCGAGAAGGTTGATCGCGTCTGGGCCGAGGTTACCAGCGTGCTTGCCGACACCATTCCCGGCATGCGCGTTGTCAAGGCCTTTGCGCAGGAGAAACGCGAGGCCATGCGTTTCCGCATGGCAAACGACCGCAACCTGGAAGTTAACGACCGGGTCAATCAGGTCTGGTCGCTGTTCACGCCAACGGTGACACTGCTTACGGAAGTCGGACTCCTCGTGGTATGGCTTTTCGGCATCTGGCAGGTATCGAAGGACGAGATTACGGTTGGCGTACTCACCGCTTTTCTCGCCTATATCAGCCGTTTCTACCTGCGGCTCGATTCGATGAGCCGCATGGTATCGTTTACGCAGAAAGCTGCCGCTGGAACCAAGCGCATCTTTGACATTCTTGATCACATTTCCAGCGTTCCGGAACCGGTAAACCCGGTGCACCTACCCGTCGTCGAAGGCCGTATCGAATTGCATAACGTCGGATTCCGCTACGGTACGCGCAGCGTGACGCGTGACATCAGTTTTGCTATCGAGCCGGGCGAAATGATCGGACTGGTGGGCCATAGCGGCTCCGGCAAGAGTACGATGGTCAACCTGATCTGCCGCTTCTACGACGTCACCGAAGGTGCAATCTTGCTGGATGGGGTGGATATTCGTTCGCTGCCTATCGTCGAATATCGCAAGAATATCGGCCTGGTACTTCAGGAACCTTTCCTTTTTTTTGGAACCATTGCCGATAACATCGCGTACGGCAAACCCGACGCGAATCAGGAGGAGATTGTTGCTGCTGCCCGTGCCGCCCACGCCCATGAATTCATTCTTCGCTTGGCACATGGCTATGATTCTCTGGTGGGCGAGCGGGGCCAAGCGCTCTCGGGCGGCGAGCGGCAGCGTATTTCGATTGCTCGCGCACTGCTTATCGATCCGCGCATTCTGATCCTCGACGAAGCCACCTCTTCTGTCGATACAGCCACCGAGAAAGAAATTCAGAAAGCGCTCGAAAATCTGGTGCGCGGCCGCACAACTATCGCTATTGCCCATCGTCTTTCCACCCTGCGCGATGCCAACCGGTTGATCGTACTCGATCGTGGCAGTGTTATCGAGACCGGCAATCACGACGAACTGATGGCGCGGGAAGGTCATTATTACCGTCTCTACCAAGCCCAGGCACGCAACATCGATACCGAGGATGATTTGCGCAGATTGATTGTCGATCGTAAAACAGAGGAGGGCCGTGAATGATCAACAAGCCCTGCTTTCAGCTGAGCCGGAACGCCTTCGGGCGACTGGTATTTACCGGGACCGATGGTGTTGTGCGGGAGGATATCATCCCGGTACGGGCGTTCCCGATTACTTGCCCGGATCGCGGCATTGCGCTGGTTGATCAGGGCGGCCATGAATTGGCATGGATCGATCAGCTAGAGGATCTCGCGGACGAGTTGCGTAGATTTATCGAGGTGGATCTCGCCAGTCGGGAATTCATCCCCGAAATCAAGCGTATCCACGACGTTTCCAGTTTTGCTACACCGAGTGTCTGGCGGGTGGAAACGGACCGGGGCACAACCTCATTTATCCTCAAGGGAGAGGAAAGTATCCGCCGCCTGAACCCACCCGCCCTGTTAATATCTGATCGTCATGGTATTCACTTTTTGATCCGCGACCGTTTCGCGCTCGATCGTTCCAGCCGCCGGATTCTGGATCGTTTCCTGTAACAACAGGGCATCTAATATGCTTGCTCATTTTAGTTCAGGCTGCCGGCCACTCAATGCCAGATTCATATGTTGTAGCCATATACCAGATGGTGCAGCCCATCATTGCTTTTCACTTGCTCGTTGAGTTTCATCTCTATGATGACGATAACAGGTTGAGATCAAATCGCGTAAAGTACCTGTACGCTTTCCTTTTTGCTCATGCTCATACAATAATTATGGCTTTGTCGTTCGTGGGAGACAGCAGATATTCATTATTTCTCAAGCGGTTGATGATATGTGAACAAGAGTTTGTCAAAGAATGGAGACACAATTACCTTCGTTTCATAGATTCTTTTCAATAATTCTATTGATTCTATGGAGAAATCCACTCTGGCATGACAAATGCTCTTCCGGAATGGGCATATGATTATATTCAGCGACAAAGATGGCTCTAATGGAATGGACGCCCTCTTTCAAAACGGCATCAAGGTGCCAATTTAGGATAGGTTTCATCCTAAACAACGAAAGGAGCGTCCATCATGAAGATTACTACTATTGGCATCGATTTGG